>JBOHHD010000434.1:0-4544 GCA_050700515.1 Pseudonocardiaceae bacterium | reverse complement strand
GGCTATCCCAGCGTAAAGCATCGCGCCCTCTGAATGGTCGTACCACCATGCCCCTCGCGGGCGAGCGCGAAACCTTGGTCTCAGGTGAGGTCGACGCGTGCAACGGCGCGCGTAGGATCGCCGTTGTGCCCGTCCACACCGACACCATCGGCAGTAGCGAGGTCCGGCCCGAGGACCTGGAGCAGCACCGCCGGGAGCTCACCGGCTACTGCTACCGGATGCTCGGCTCGGGTTTCGAAGCCGAGGACGCCGTGCAGGAGACGATGGTGCGGGCCTGGCGGGCCAGTGACGGCTTCGAGGGCCGGTCGGCCTTGCGGTCGTGGCTTTACCGCATTGCCACGAACGTGTGCCTGGACATGGTGCGGGGCCGCCAGCGCCGAGCCCGCCCCATAGACCTGGGGCCGTCCTCGACGGCGGACTCGTTCACCGGCGCCACGCTCCCCGAGCACGCGTGGGTGTCCCCGGCCCCGGACGACCGCGTACTGCCCAGCGAGGGTGATCCGGCCGAGCTGGCGGTACTGCGAGAGACCATCCGCCTGGCGTTCGTCACCGCCCTGCAGCACCTGCCCGCCCGGCAGCGCGCGGTGCTGATCCTGCGTGAGGTGCTGCGCTGGCAGGCGACCGAGGTGGCCGAGCTGCTCGAGACCAGCGTGGCCTCGGTCAACAGTGCGCTCCAACGTGCCAGGGCCACTCTCGCGGCCCGGGACATCGATGGTTCTCACCCGCCTACGGTGGCTGCGGACCAGCAAGCGCTGCTCGCCCGATACGTGGACGCCTTCGAGCGCTATGACATCGACACACTCGTCTCGCTCCTGCACGACGACGCCGTCATGTCGATGCCGCCCTACGATTTCTGGTTGCGTGGACCGGTCGAGATGGGCCGGTGGTTCCTCGGCAAGGGCAGCGGATGCCGTGGCTCGCGCTTGCTGGCGACCGCGGCCAACGGCTGCGCCGCGTTCGGTTCGTACCGCCCTGACCCTCACGGTGGTCACACCCCGTTCGCCCTTCAGATCATCGAGATCTCAGGTGACCGGATCGTCGGGCATCACAACTTCCTCGACACCAACCTGTTCGCTGTTTTCGACCTGCCCGCTCGCCTCCAACCTTAGATCGGCGCCGGTCACGACCTCACCCAGACCGAGCAGGTCCAGCAACTCCAACAGCTCCCCGCAGGCACTGCGCAAGTGAATCGAGCAGCCCAGACGCCGGGCGGCGAGCTGCAACCGCATCAGCGTGTCCACCACGGCGACATCGGGGCTGCCCCACCGGGCCAGCGGCCAGCTCGCCACCTCGACGTCGCCGCGGACGAGCACCACCATCGCATGGATGTCCGGTTGCACCACAGTTGTCAGACGAACAGGAACAGCGGAACTCATCGTCGATACACGGCAGAACCTCACCATCCTGGTCTCTGGATCTGTAACGATGTTATCGTTTAATCCGGAGAGTTCGGATCCGGTTGGAAGGCGCGCCGTGCAGGCAACGAGCGGAATGATGGGCACTGTGGACGAGGACAACTCCCGGGAGCCGATGCGGGCCGCGGACGTCGATCGTGAGGCGGTCGTGGAGCGGTTGCGGGTGGCGCATGCCGAGGGCCGCATCGACCTTGTCGAATACGACGAGCGAGTGCGGCAGGCGTGGGCGGCCCGGACCTACGGTGAGCTCACGATGCTCACCGCCGACCTGCCCCGGGCTTCCCGGGCCGCTGTGTCGCCCTCCTCGGTGCCGCCCTCCGCGGGGCACAGGCAGGGGTGACGCCATCACGCAGGTTGGCGGCGCGGCGCGATGGCCGCCTGGCTGAGCGTCAGCTTGATCAACCTGTTGATCTGGGCCATCGTGTCACTGGCCACGCTGAACTTGATCTATCCATGGTGGATCTGGGTGGCCGGACCCTGGGGCGCGGTGTTGCTGGCGGGCTGGATCACAGACCGGGTGAACGGCACGCCGCCGTCCCTCTGAGCATGACGGACGAGCGGGAAATGGAGGCCGGTTTGGAGTCGGGCCTCCCCTGGACGTAAGCTGTGCTGTCGGCGCGAGTATCCGTGTCGGTTCCTAGCGTGTCTGCAGGTATCTGCGCAGGCTTCCTGCTCAGCAGTGCGTCTCCCGCACCCGCCTCCCGCGCGTCTCGGAGCTGGCGTCTGCCCGCGTCGTGACAGGGCCGTGAACCCGGTGAGGCTTGTTCTCGACGGGCATACCGGCGTGACGAACCAGCAGGAACGCGGAGGACATGGGCAAGAAGGACGGGGCCATCGAGGTCGAGGGCCGGGTGGTCGAGCCACTTCCCAACGCGATGTTCCGCGTCGAGTTGGAGAACGGTCATCGCGTTCTTGCGCACATCAGCGGCAAGATGCGCCAGCACTACATCCGCATCCTGCCCGAGGATCGGGTGGTCGTGGAGCTCTCGCCCTACGACCTGTCCCGTGGACGCATCGTCTACCGCTACAAGTAAGCCTCACCTCCCGCCAAGCAGGACGGGATAGGACACAACTGAATGCCTGGGGCTGTGCTGCAGCCCCGCGACCAGGAGAGATGACGTGAAGGTTCAGCCGAGCGTCAAAAAGATCTGCGACAAGTGCAAGGTGATCCGCCGTCACGGCGTGGTCATGGTGATCTGCGAGAACCTGCGCCACAAACAGCGCCAGGGCTGAGCAGCGCACGACGCCACAGGTCCACGGCGCCCAGAAGACCTCCCCGTACCAGCCGATCCAGTCGGGATCGGTGCACCCCCGGACTTCAGGCCGGGGCCCATCGACAACGACAGTGCACAGTTGTCAGGCGGGACGGACGGGGAGCAGACCTGAAGAAGACGAGACAGGAGAAACCGCCGAATATGGCCCGACTTGTCGGCGTCGACCTCCCCCGCGAGAAGCGGATGGAGATCGCGCTTACCTATATCTATGGCATTGGCCGTACCCGCTCGCATGAGATTTTGGGCGCGACCGGCGTCAGCCCCGACCTGCGCTCCAAGGACCTCTCCGATGAGGACCTCGTCCGGCTGCGGGATTACATCGAGAACAACTACAAGATCGAGGGTGACCTCCGTCGCGAGGTCCAGGCCGATATTCGTCGAAAGATCGAGATCGGCTGTTACGAGGGCCTGCGGTGGCGCCGCGGGCTGCCGGTGCGTGGTCAGCGGACCAAGACCAACGCTCGTACCCGTAAGGGCCCGAAGAAGACGGTCGCCGGCAAGAAGAAGGCCGGGAAGAAGTAGGCCGACCGGGGCTCGGATCCGCACCCCGTACACCGCCACCCCGCACACCACCCAGACTCTTGTAGGAGTACACACCGCATGCCACCCAGGGCACGAACAGGTGCGGGCACCAAGAAGGTGCGCCGCAAGGAGAAGAAGAACGTCGCGCACGGTCACGCGCACATCAAGTCGACGTTCAACAACACGATCGTCTCGATCACCGATCCCACCGGAGCCGTGATCGCGTGGGCCTCGGCGGGCCATGTCGGGTTCAAGGGCTCTCGCAAGTCCACTCCGTTCGCCGCGCAGATGGCCGCCGAGAGCGCGGCCCGCAAGGCCGCGGAACACGGCATGAAAAAGGTCGACGTTTTCGTCAAAGGCCCCGGTTCGGGCCGGGAGACGGCGATCCGTTCGTTGCAGGCGGCCGGCCTCGAGGTCGGCACCATCCAGGATGTGACACCACAGCCGCACAACGGCTGCCGGCCACCGAAGCGACGCCGGGTCTAAGGCGCGGGGAAGGAGTAGCAAGAAGATGGCTCGATACACCGGTCCCGTGACCCGCAAGTCGCGCCGGCTCAAGACCGACCTGGTCGGCGGCGACCAGGCCTTTGAGCGCCGTCCCTACCCGCCTGGCCAGCACGGCCGGGCGCGGATCAAGGAGAGCGAGTACCTCCTGCAGTTGCAGGAGAAGCAGAAGGCCCGCTTCACCTACGGCGTCATGGAGAAGCAGTTCCACCGGTACTACGAGGAGGCCAACCGCCGCCCCGGTAAGACCGGTGACACCCTGCTGCAGATCCTGGAGTCCCGGCTGGACAACGTGATCTATCGGGCCGGCCTGGCCCGCACCCGGCGCCAGTCGCGCCAGCTGGTGACCCACGGACATTTCCTGGTCAACGGTCACAAGGTGGACGTGCCCAGCTTCCGGGTCTCCAAGTTCGACATCATCGACGTCAAGCCGAAGTCGATGCCGACGCTGCCGTTCGTGGTGGCCAAGGAGACCGTGGGGGATCGTCCGGTGCCCGCGTGGCTGCAGGTGGTCCCGGCCACGCTGCGGGTGCTGGTGCACCGGCTGCCGGAGCGGGCGCAGATCGACGTGCCGCTGCAGGAGCAGCTGATCGTCGAGCTCTACTCGAAGTAAGTAAACTCCCCCCGGGGAGAGAACGATCCACGACGGCGTCAAATAGCGGGCGCCAGAGGAGGAACACCACTCATGCTCATCACCCAGCGACCCACCCTGGCCGAAGAGTTGCTTGTCGATACCCGCTCCCGGTTCGTCATCGAGCCACTGGAACCGGGTTTCGGCTACACCTTGGGTAATTCGCTGCGCCGGACGTTGCTCTCGTCCATTCCGGGG
>JBOHHD010000433.1:0-12869 GCA_050700515.1 Pseudonocardiaceae bacterium | reverse complement strand
AAATAGAGCAGTATCGGTACCGTGCGCCGCCGCCCCCGGTGGGTGCGGCAGAGCTGCCGGGCAATGTGGCGCAACAAGGTGGTCTTTCCGCTGCCGGGAGCGCCGATGACCGCCAAGACCACCGATTGCGGGCGGTCGAGAAATTCCTGGATCGAATGGCGATCGGTCACCTCCGTCGGCAGCGTGGCCAGCAACCCTCCGGAGGTCTGATTCGGCTCCCGGAACGCGAGGCTCACATCGACGAAGACCTCATCCAGCTCAGGAGTGTAGAAACCGACGGTTGCCAGGCCTTTGAGGTCGATGTAGCGCATGCTGCCCAGCACGAACTCCCGATAGCGCTTGGCGAATCGGGTGAGCCGCTGCTCCAACGCCCGGTCCAGGCGATTGACGATCCGCTCCTGCCAGCGGTCCCGCAAATCAGTGATGATCTTTCCGGCGAAAAGTAAGATCGCAATCAAGACCTCGTACCCGACGAGGAGAATGGCCGCGAGCACCACATGGTTCGTCATGGCGTCCCGCCACACACTCACCACCACAGCCGGTGGGCCGACCGCCGCCAGCACCCCGGCGACGCGCGCCGCCACCGTGCCCATGCCCACCATCGACCAAGGCCCTTCACCCACCCCGACCCCTGACTGTGCTGAGCGCAGTATGAACGCCGACGTCGCCACTGCGCAGCGCGGGACGAACTCCGACGCCGGGGGCGGCCCAGCGGTATGCCCGATCCGGCGACCCGGATGGCGCGCCGGGGTGCCGGCGCGGCTGCCCGCCGACGTGGATTCGTTCACCGGCCGGACAGCGGAATTGGCCGCGCTCGACCGATTCTTGCCTGACCCCGCGCCGACGACGATGCCTCCGTCCCGGAGTTGATCGGCGAGGACGAGTTACCCCAAGGGGGGTGAGGACGCTCCTGAGGGCGGGTCTCAGCGGGCCGAGAGGACTTCGACCGTGTGGGGGAGATGGGCGGGCTTGGCTTGCGCCACCAGCGCATCCAGCCGGCGGAGGTCCACCGTGGACGGGTCCGGGACGCGGACCCGGACGTGCAGGGCGGGGCGGTCCGAGCCGGGCAGGCGGGTCTGCGGGCGCCGGGACCAGGCCACTGCGCCGCTGTCGGTGATCTCGACCTGGCCGCCGGTGACCAACCGGACGTGCTCGGCCAGGCCATGGCGGGTGCCCCGCCAGCGGTGCAGGTCGACCGCGCTGCCCACCAGCTCGCGGCGGCGCTGCACGGTCCAGCTCTCGTCCACCACGAGGCCGACCCAGCCGGCCATCCAGTCGAGAAAATCCTCAGGCGCGAGGGCGGGATCCAGATATGCGGGCATGCTGTCCAGGGTCGCGAAGATCGGCGCGAGCAGCGCGTCGAAGGCGGAGCAGAACCGCTGGGTGAAGTCGTCGTCCGCATAGAGGCCGGGTAGCTGCGCCCCGATCGGGTGTGGGCTCTCCAAGCCCTCGATCAAACCTCGCATGAGATCCCCCTAACCCGGAACGACCCGGATCTGGTGGTCGAAGGAGAAGACCAGCGCATGTTCGCCCAGTTCGATCCTGGTGGCGGCCTCACCCCGCTGGCCGGTGGTCGGATCGGCACCGAACAGCCGGACGTCCTCCACCATCTCCACCCCGTCGAGCCGCTGCAGCACGGCGAACACCTCCCCGGCCTGCACCGGGCGCCCGAACGGCCAGCCGGTGCCCGCCGGGCCGCCGCTGATCGGGTTGAGGTAGCGGTAGAGCGCCTCGGTGGCGCGGCTGCGCAGCTTGTCCAGCGACGCCCGGGGCTGGGCCGCCACCCGGGCGACCACCGTGACGCCCTGGTAATAGGGCGGTTCGACCATCAACCGGGCGCCCAAGCAACGCCGCTCGTCAAGGTATTGGCTGATCGTCGTCAGCAGCGCCTCGCTGGGCAACAGCTCCTCGAACACCAGCCGCCCGGTGCCGTCGTCACCGATCGCGGGGACCACCAGCACCCGGGCCCCGCCCGCCGCGACGTCCGCCCCGGCGGCGACGCACCGGACCCTGGCCATCCCCGGAACCGCCTGACGGGCCAGCACCTCGTAGTCCTCGGCGGTGACCGCGCGGTCCCGGGTGCGCAGCAGCAGCGGCCCGCGCGCCGCGGCGTTCGGTACGGTCTCCGCATCGACGCCACCGCTGGCGGGACGGCGGTTGTCGATCCGGGTCACGAACGGCACCGGATCGCGCTGCACGCTCAGCTGGCCGCGGGCCACGTTGCCGCGCCGTCCTCCCCCGGTGCGGTAGCCGGGCAGCCGCAGCGTCGCGCCTTTGGCCGGGATGGCACCGTACTGGCGCAGCGATCCGTCCGGCTCCCGCACCGCGGGCCCGAACGTCACCTCGCCGGAGGTGTGGTCGATGACAAAATGCCGATCGGTGGGGCCGGAGCCGGCGAAATGCTCCACCTCCCGCCACTCCTCCCAGCCCTCAGCCCCCACGGCCTCCAGCACGAGCGGCTCGTTCCCCGGAACGATCGGGCTGTGCTGGGTGGTGAAACGCTGCCCCGGCACTCCTTGAGAGAGCCCGATGGTCTCGTTGCGCACCGCGTCGGCGTGTACGGCCTCGATGGTCCCGCCGATCGTGTCGGCGGTGGCGGCCCGGATCTGCGGCGGTGAGCTGTAGAACGGCTGGCCCGCGGCGGGCTCCAGCACCCGGCAGCGCAACCAGCCCGCCAGCTCCCGGTTGAGTACCGACGCGGTGTGGCTGGGGGGTACGTGCAGCACGATGTCACCGGGGCGGTTGAGCCCGCCGGTCTCGTCGTGGTCGATCTCGCAGGGCGCCCAGCCGTCACCGTCCCATGCTTCCCAGACCAGCGGCGGGTCCTTCGGGTCGACCCCGACCCCTTCGACCTCGCAGTCCAGGCGCAGCAGCAGCGCGCAGCGCGGCACGGCGACCGAGAGCCCGATCAACAGCGTGTCACCGACTTGTGGCGGGCTGCCGAAGCTGGGGAAACCCTCGACGAACCCGTCCGAGCCGCCCAGCGTCAGTCGGTCGGTGCGATCGACCAGGTCGGCGTCGCGTCCTTGGGTGAGTACCTTCAGCAGCGAACAGGGCACGATCACCAACTCCTGCACCGAGCCGAAGACGACGGTGTCCTCGGCCTCGGTGGGACGAGTGCCGATCGGCGTGCCCACCGGAACGACAACCGGATCCGGTTGCGGCGCGGACAGCCAGAAGGTGACGTCGCTGCGCGCCGCGGCCGGCGGATAGAGCTTCACCCCGATGAGGTCCAGGAAGCGCAGATAATTCCGGTCCGGTACCCGGTTGAGGCGGTAGCCGAGCTGGTCCACCATGGCCGCGATCGTCTCGATCAGGGTGATGCCGGGATCGGAGACGTTGTGGTCGGTCCATTCCGGGCACCGCTGCTGCACGAGTCGCTTCGCGTCGTCGACCATGTCCTGGAAGCGGCGGTCGTCGAGGTTGGGGGCGGGCAGCGCCATCACGCACCTCCTTCGGCCGGCGGCTCGTGCGAGGGGATGACATAGAACGGGAAGACGAGGTTGCGCGGGTCATTGGTGTCGCGCAGCGTGTAACGGATGTCGATGAGCAGGGTGCCGGTGTCCACCGCGTCGAAATGGACCAGCACGTCCTGCAGGTCGATTCTCGGTTCCCACCGTTCCAGGGCGATGCGCACGTGGTAGGCGAGCGCCCCGGCCGTGGTGGCGTCGGCCGGGGCGAACACCAGATCGTGGATCGCGCAGCCGAACTCCGGGCGCATCGGCCGCTCCCCCGGCGCGGTGCCGAGAATGATGCGGATACTTTCGGCGACTTCCCGTTCGTCCCGGACCAGCGCGATGCTGCCGGTCGCGTCGGTGTGGACCGGGAAGGCCCAGCCCGCACCGAGGAACTGTTGACCCGCGCCCACGTCAGCCTCCGATCAGGACGGTGGGGGCGCCCGTCACGATCGGCGCACCGCAGGCCGACAGGTCGCCCATCCGGGCGGCGGGACGTCCGCCGATGAGCACGGTCGGGCAGCCGGGCGGAGCGATCGGGGCCGGTGGGTGCGGCCCGGCGGGTGGCGGCATCGAGCAGACATGCGGCGTGCCGACGGTCGCCGCGGGAAGCCCGCCGATGAGCACGGTCGGGACCCCGGGTGGACCGATCACGCCGGGGTGCCCGGTGGGGTCGCCGACCCGCGCTGCCGGTGGCATCACGCCTCCTCTAGTTGATCTTCACGAGGGAACCCCGCACGGTGACGACGCCGCTCGCCTTCAGCTCGGTGCTGCCCTGGCCGTTCACCGATACGGTGGCGCCCTCGACCTTCACCGCGCCCGTGCCCCTGATCGAGACCTGGCCGCCCTTGAGCTCCAGCGGCCCCGTTTTGGCGTCGATCGTGATTCCCCGGTTGCCTTCGATGAGCACCGTCCCGTCACTTCTCACGGTTATCTTGGTGCCCTTCTTGTCCAGCTCCAGCAGGTACTTGTCATCACCGGTGACCAGCCGGACAGCGTTGTCCGCGGCCGCGGTCTCCACCAGTTCCAGCCGGTGCCCGGTGCGCGAGACCAACCGGCGGGCGACGACCTGGCCGCTGTTGCGGTCCACGAGCTCATAGGGGCTGGTGGCGGGGGCGTCCTTGCCGTTGTAGAGCCCACCGAGCACATAGGGACTGTCGAAGTCGCCCTGCTCGAAACCGACCAACACCTCGTCGCCGACCTCCGGCAGGATCATGGCGCCGTACTGGGGTCCGGCACTGATCTGGACGGTCCGCGCCCAGCTGCTGGCGTAGTCATCGGCCAGCCAGGGAAACTTGATCTTGACCCGACCGAGCTTGCGCGGATCCCGGACGTCGGTGACCACCGCGGGTGCCAATCCGGTGACCGCGCGGTGGCCGTTGCGTTCGTGCCCACCGTGGGTCAGCCCGTACAGCGAGCGCTCCTGGCGACCGCTCACGGTGAACAGCGTGGTGTAGCCGGTGTCCTCGGCGAACAGATGCCGGGTGGCCGACAGCGTGTACTTGCCCTCGAACGGCTTGCCGACCCCGGACAGGGCCACCGACGTACCGGCGCGCAGCTTCGGGTTGCCTCTGGCCACCCCTTCGATCTCGGCGAACGCACCGGCGATCTGCGCGGCCAGCGCATCGGCGGCGGTCTTGGCCGCTTTCTGGGTGCGATGTGGCACATCGGTGGCCAGGAACGTGCCGTTGCCGAACTTCTGCGCCAAGTCCTGCGGGGTGAGGCCGGCGAGCTGCGCATTCGCGGTCCGCGCGGGTGCGCTGGCCGTGACCGCCTGCTTGGCCAGATAGTCCCAGCCGCGCACCCGAACCTCGCGGACCTGCTCGGCGGAGCTCACCGCGGCGCGTACCGCGGTGACGTTCTGACCGGCTTCGAGCACGAGCGGATCCTGCCGGGCCCGAGCGCTCGCCGCCGGCGCGACCGACGACTCGACAGGTAACTGAAAGGACAGCTTGCCGTCCACCACGGCGAGTTCGGCACCGGTGAGATCGGCCAGGCGCTGGAGGAATTCCCAGTCGCTGACGTTGTCCTGGGTGATCTCGCTGTCCTCGGATACCGCGCCGAAGCTGTCCACCTTGGCCAGCGGCAAGCCGGCCCGCTGCGCCACCTTGCGCACCACATCGCTGACCGTCATATTCGCGTACGCCGCCACCTGCCGCCCGCGGAACAACCGGTGGGAATGGTCGTAGCCACGCACCTCGGTGACGGTGCCGGTGGTGTCGATATCCACCGACAACGCGGTGACCTCGCCGGCGAGCAGCAGTTCCGGGCCGGGGCTGTCGCCCGCCTGGGCCTTGAGCCGGACCTTGGCGCCGATCGTGATCCCAGCTTTCTCCAGCACATTCCGGCCGGGATCGCGAAAGCGCAACACGAACGCATCGGGCAGCACCCGGCTGTCATCCACATAGGCATAGGTCAGCGCCACCGCGATCTCGGGCCGCAGTGGCGCGCCTTCCACCTCGACGACGAGCGAGTTGGTGAACCCCTGGTTAGGCACCGCCCCACTCCTTCGGGGCCAGCTCCTCCAGAGCGGGCACGAGCAGCGTGGCGCCCACCGTCAGCCGCATCGGGTCGTCGATGTCGTTCGCCTCGGCCAGCACCCGCCACCGGGTCGGATCGCCGTACTCGCGGTACGCGACCGAGGCCAGCGAGTCACCTTCGACGACGGTGCGTACCGAGCGGGCCGCCAGCGCCCCGGAAGTCGGGTTCTGGCCACTCGTCTCACCACCCATCTCCTCCAATTGGACGGTGCACAGCGCACGGACCGGCGTCCCGCTCGGGGTGAACAAGGTGTACTTCGCGGTGATGGTCTTGATATGTGCCGGGAAACCGGTGACCGCTCCCCAGTGAAACCGCACCCAGGGCGGGGAAGCTTTTTGCTTTTCTGTGGTACCAGCGGCAGGCACACAGCAGCTGAACAGCTTCTCGACGGCCTTGACGACACTGTCGTCCATATTTCTGGTGGCGTCGAGGAACATCTCCACCGACATTTTCGCCGGTTCGGCACCGAGGAATTCCGGGACGCCACTCTTCTTCGCCCCCTTTGCGGCCTCCCGCTTCCATTTCGCGGTCTTGGTGAGAGTCAGCTCTTTGGGGTTGAACTGGAATTCGATCTTCTCGCCGGTCGGTGCCCCCGGGGCGTCGGCGGTACCGCTGGGCGGGGGCGTGAGGATCTCCAGAAAAGCGTGCACCAACTGCGGCGGCGCACCTTTGCTGGCAGGTGCGCCGGCGGCCTGGAAAACTGTCGGCGGCCCGGCCATCTCAGTTCCCTGCGCCGGCTGCGAGGAAGCCGTGATGGGCGATCTCCACGGTTTCGGTCGCGACCTTGGGTGAGTCGGGATTCAGCGACGGGCCGGTCCAGCGCACCGGTACCACGTCGACGAGGCCCCAGCGGGCGACCACCGTGCCATCGAGGGTCAGCGCGGTGATCGAGGCGGTCTTGCGTCCCACTCCGGTGGCCACGGTGGAGAACCACTTGGCCACCTTCTCGGTGTCCTTGGTGATCGGCCGGGTCAGCTTGATGTTGGGATACTTCAGCCGGGTGGGCAACTGCCAAACCGCACCATTGTTGCCGCCCTCCTCGCGCTGCTCGAGGACGACCTCGCAGCCCAGCCCTTCGCAGGCGTTGAACGCGCCGAGGCTCTGGTCGTCGATACTGACCAGGAAACACACGCTGACGGCCGGGTCACCGTTCGTCGCCATCGGCTTCTCCTCCTCGGTTCAGGCGTTCAGTGGCGCAGGTCGGTGAGCATCCCGCGGCGCTCGCGGTCCAACCGCAGTTCGGTCTTGAGTCTGCGCAGCAGGGGATCGAACAGCTTCTTGGCCAGCTCCTCCGGGGTGCCCGCGGCAGCTGGAGCACCCGCTGCGGGTGCCCCGTCAGCTGCCACCGGCGCCTGGCCCGGCTCACCCGGCATACCGCCGACCGCTTCAGGTACCGCATCCGGAGCCGGTGCGACGCTCGGCACGACGTCGTCCGCCTGCCGCTGCACGATCTGAGCCGACGCAGCCTCCGGCGATGGGATGTGCTCCGGTGATGCGGTGTGCGCCACGGGCGCGGTATGCGCCATCGGCATCGCCTGCTCCTGCCGTGGTGCGCCCTGCACCAAGGAGGACCGCGGCGCTGAGGGCAGGAGCTGGACGGGCACCGCGGCAGAACGTTCCACGGGGGTGAGCGGGACGGGCACCGCGCGCGGGTAGCCCGCCGCCCGAAGCGGTGCCCCCAGAGCGGCGCTCATCGCCCCGGTCGGGGTGAAGTGCCCGAGGGGGGCGAAGGGCTCAGTTGGGGCGAAGGGCTCAGTGGAGGTGAAGGGCTCAGCGCGGTCGGTGGAGCGATCGGGTGTGCCGCGCGGAATCAAGGGCTCAGCAGGTGTCCGCTGAAGGCTCGGGACCCCCTCGGACTGTTGAGGCACCCAGCCCTGATCAACCGGCCCTCGCGCCGGGGACGGCACGGTGAGCAGGAGCGATGGCCGGTCGCCCACCAAGCGAGCGACGATCGGCGGCGCGGACATCGCCGGGAGAGGTGGGATCGGCTCGACCGGGAAAGAGGGGGCCGGTTCCACCAGGGTGGGTGAGGGCGGTTCCACCAGGGTAGGTGAGGGCGGTTCCACCTGGATGGGTGAGGGCGGTTCCGCCGGGGTGGGTGAGGGCGAGTCCACCGGCATGGGTGAGGACGACTCCGGCGTGGCGGCCGACGGCGTCCTGGCAGATAAGACGGGCTGATCGGCAGGGTGCGCCGCGGGGTCGTGCACTCGCTGGACCGGCAGCGGTGGCTGCGGATCGATGACAGCATTCCCCTGCCCCTCGACCGGGCCGGACTCGCCGAGCAACGGCGCGATCTCCACGCTGACCGACGGCGCGGAGTGCTCGGTCCCCTTGACGGCTTCCGATTCCGCGCCCCGCGGACCGTCGAACGACGGGGACGATACCGACGGGACAGTGGTCAGGGACTCCGGTGGCAGCAACGTCGCAGAACTGGATTGTGACGGGGCAGAACTGGGCGGGGCCGCTGCCGAGCTGGGCGGGGCCGCCAGGGTGTGCTGCATCATCACGGCGTGGGGGGCCAATGGTGGACCAAGCCCCAGCCTGCGAGAGGTGCCCGGACTGGTCGCTCCCGGCGCAGGCAGGCCTGGCTGCGCCGCCACCCCGTGAGCCCCTTGCGCCCTCGAACCACCGGGCGCACCACTGTCCACCACGGTCCGCTGGACGGGGGGCGAGGCAGGACCGACACCGAGTGTCGGCGCCTCAGCAACCTCACCAGCCCCACGCGACGCGGGCGCCGCAGGCAACCCCGACACATCAGCAGGCACCGAGACGACAGGGGAAACAGCACCCGACACCACGTCCCGCCCCACCACCGGAACAGCCGGACCGGAATCACCGGAGGTCTCGACGGATTCACTTACCGCCTGGTCCACCACGATCCGCTGGACGGGGGGCGAGGCAGGACCGACACCGAGTGTCGGCGCCTCAGCAACCTCACGCGACGCGGGCGCCGCAGGCAACCCCGACACATCAGCAGGCACCGAGACGACAGGGGAAACAGCACCCGACACCACCTCCCGCCCCACCACGGGGACAACCGGATCGGAATCACCGGAGGTCTCGTCAACCAACCGCCGCTGAGCGGTGACCTCGGCTGACCCGCCCACCGTCTCGTCCACCACGGTCCGCTGAACGAGGGGCGGCACAGGATCGACACCAAGTGTCGGCACATCGCCTCCAGCACCGTCCCCGGGTCGTCCCAGCTGCGGCTGGGGCGATGGTTCGTTGCTTTCTGCGGGGAACTCGGGAGCCTGCCCGGTCTGCGCCGTGGTTTCGGCCACCGCCGGTGCTACGGCCACCACCGGTGCTACGGCCACCACCGGAAGCTCCAGAACCGGCAGAGTCGGAGCCGGCGCCCGAGTCAGTGACACCGGCCCGTCCTCAATGCGCTGCACCAGAACGTCGTTCGGAGCCGAAGCGCGGACGAGGGGGTACTCAGGTCCGCTATTTGGAGCCGAATGGTGATCGGGGGTACCGAGCGGAGCAGTGTTCGAAGCCGCATTGCCGTCGGTGGACTCTGGCGGGGCGCTAATGGGAGCTGGATCGCGGTTCTGGGCACGTTGCGGGAGGGCATGCGGTGCAGTGGGGGAAAGTGTGGCTAATAGGCGTTGCACGATGCGGGGGCGTGGCGGAGGGGCGAAGGTGAGGGGTGCGGCAGCGGCGTGGGCGCTCGGCGGTGCGGACGGTTCGATCAGCCGATGGATCACGCCCGCCGGGGCGTCCGCGGCGACCAGGTGACCCAGAGGGGCCAGAAAAGACGGATTGCGCCACGACACCAGTGAGTCGGCGAACTCCTGCGGCGCCACCGGGCGCAGGGTGTCGACAGTGCGCTGAATCGGTGGCAGCCCCTTCCACTCCGGCCGACGAGCCACTACCTCAATTGGCCCACCCCTCGGCTCGACCGGCTTGTCCCCGGGGAGCCGATCCGCAATCCGTACCCGTTGCCATGGCCACATGAGACGATCACCGGCCCTGATTGATCCGGGTGTTGATCTTGCCGATCTCCGCCACGTATCGTTGCCGCTCAGGGTGCTCCAATTCCAGGATGTCGTCGAGGTTCCAGTGGAAGTGATAAGCGATGTACGCGACCTCCTCGTGGAGCCGATCGGGCGCGTACGTCACGATTCCCCCAGGCGCCCACCGGCGATGTCGACGGTGAACCGGTGTTGGCACTCCGGGCAGGTCACTCCCGCCTGGGTATGTCCCTCGGTGTTGATCCGGCGATAGAAGTCCTGCAAGAAGGCGAGGTCCGAGGCGAACAGATCCTCGATGATTCCGGCGTGGACGTCGGTGACGCCACCGAGCCGGGTGATCACCCGGCCCAGCAACACCACAGTGAGGAAGGCAGGGTTCTCCCGGACCCGGTCATCGCGCAGCGGGATCAACTCGTCCCGAGCGGTGGCCAACCGCATCACGCCGGAGCGATGCACCGTGCCGGAGCCATCCACGTAACCACGGGGAAGTTCGAAGGGGAACTCGGTACGCAGCGACTCGCGGTGCTGGGCTTTCCCGGACTGGGCTTTCCCGGACTGGGCTTCACCGGGCTGGGCTTCGGCGGCCACCGACTTGCGCTGCACCGCTGCGAGGTCGACCGCGCTCAGACCTCGTCGCATCACTCGACGTCCATCTCCTCGTAGGTGATCACGAGCTTCTCGGTGAGCACGCTGGTGTCACCCGCCTTGAGCGTGCCGATCTCCAAACTCTTGGGCCAGGCGTTGGTCAACCGGTAGCGCTTGATCGCGTTGCCCTCGTAGTCGAAAACGATCACGGCGCCACCCTTGCGGACGTCCGGCATCTTCCCGAAACGCGAGTCCTTGATCCAGGTCTCGAAGCTCTTGTCGTCGGTGAGCCCACGGGTCAGTGTCACCTCGCCCGCCTTCGGCCGCCCCGGCAGCTTCTTGATCATGTACTTGCCGTCGCTGGTGTTCTGCTTCAGCTCGATGACGTCCTGCTCCATCTTGAGCCCGCTGACCTCGGTGATCTGCTTGATCATCACTCCGTCGAATTCAAGACCGAAGGAGTGGCCGACCGAGGTGTCCAGGTCGGGGAGTGCCATGGGTGCCTACCGCCTTTCGCTGATCACTCGGAGACGATGCTGGTGCCGCCGGAGAACTGCGCCAGGCGGAAGATGACGAACTCGGCGGGCTTGACCGGCGCGACACCGATCTCACAGATCACCTGACCTGCATCGATACTCTCCGACGGATTGGTGTCCCGGTCACATTTGACGTAGAACGCCTCCTCGGGGGTAAGCCCGAACAGAGCACCTTTGCGCCATTCCATGACCAGGAAGGAGCCAATGGTGCGGCGGATCCGTGCCCACAGCGCGTCATCGTTCGGTTCGAAGACCACCCACTGGGTTCCGCCGAGGATCGATTCCTCAAGATAGTTGAACAATCTGCGAACATTGAGATAGCGCCATGCGGGATCGGAGGACAACGTGCGGGCACCCCAGACCCGCAGCCCTCGACCCGGGAAGGCCCGCAGGCAGTTCACTCCGATGGGATTGAGCAGGTCGTGCTCGGCTTTGGTGATCTGTGTCTCCAGCGCGACCGCGCCGCGGATCACCTCGTTGGCAGGTGCCTTGTGCACGCCGCGGGTGTCGTCGTTGCGCGCCCAGATCCCGGCCATGTGGCCGCTCGGCGGCACGTGGATGTTCGTACCGGTCGAGGGGTCGAACACCTTGGGCCAGGGGTAGTACAGCGCGGCGTACTTGGAGTCGTAACCGGTGGTGTCGACTCGCCATTCTCTGATCTGCTGCGGCTTGAGGCCCGGCGGCGGGTCGAGAATGGCCATCCGGTCGCCCATCAGTTCACAATGCGCGATCATCGCCACCTGAACGGCCTGCACACCCTCAGCATCGATGACGCCCTGCTGGTAGGCGCTCATCAGATCGGGCACCGCCAGCATGGTGATCTCGTCGACGGCTTCCAACCCGCCGAATCCGGTGCGTTCGGCCACGTCCCCGACATAGTCGCCGGCCCCGAGCGCGGCCGGGATCGGCGTTGCGGGGGCGGCGGGTTGCAGGGTCACACTCGTGTTGGTCGGCTTGGCCAGCGCGGCACCCGTCGCGGTCTCCTCGATCGTGATGAGCTTGGAGCGTTCGTTCACCACAGTGACCACGTTGTCCTTGCCTCGGGCAGTGGTCACCGGATCGAAGGTTTCCTCGGTCTTGTTACCGCGCTTGACCACCAGCTTGAAGCTGCCCTCAGGGGCACCTTCGCCGGTGGACTCGGCGACCTGCACGGTGATCGGCGCGGTGCCGGTCGCCGCGTCGAGCGCGGTCACCCGGTAGCCGCCGAGCGTGGCCTGCGAGCCCTCGGTCAGCTCCTTCTTCTTCGCCGTGGAGCCCCTGCCTGTGCCGGCCCCGTTCGCCCCGATGCGCACGATGTAACAGGCGCCACCGCCGTTGAGGAAGTAGCCGTAAACGGAGTGCGCGAGGTAGGAGCCCTCGACGAACTCGCCGAAGGTCTGGGTGAACTGATTCCAGTTCGTGACCAGCGTCGGCGTGTTGAACGGGCCCTGCGCGGCGAGTCCGACAAAGGCGGCCACCGCCGTGCCCACACCCTCGATGGGCCGCGAGCCAGCCTCGACTTCCTCGACGTACACGCCCGGCGAGAGATACGTGGGCATTCATGCCTCCTCATCGACCCGGATCAGTCGAGGTCAGCGTGGCTGCGTTGGGCGGGATCGATAACGGCCGCCGGGACCCCCCTACGGGAAGCCATCCCTGCCCGATGAGGCAATCAGATGAGTCCTTCGCGGACGGCGTAGGCCACCGCCTGCGCCCGATTCCGCAACTGCAACCGCGTGATCACATTATGAATAATGTTCTTCACCGTCCGCTCCGAATACGCCAACTCCCGCGCGATA
>JBOHHD010000432.1:0-6432 GCA_050700515.1 Pseudonocardiaceae bacterium | reverse complement strand
GACCCGGACTGTCGAAGTCCCGACTGCGGCCGATGCGCGACCAGAAACGACTGTGCTCGGCACGAGTGATCAGTACCCGGCATGCCTTCGTCCAGAATCTCCGCCGCAGCCACTACGAACTGGGCCTCGACCCTGGTGCCACCACACTCCACCAACTTGACAGTGCAGGTTGCTGAGCGGCCCGCTACGATGGGTTACTGAATTTGTGACGCTGGGTTCATCGTCGACAGGTGCCGGCCGTCTGAGGTCGAAACGTATGATCAACATTTGCGTCATCAACCGTGACTGTCGTTATGCCATCGATAGGGGAGGTCGCGATGAGCCGCCGGAAGCGGGTACTCAAGGTGCGAGCGCGGTCCGTCAGTCCCGGACGCCAGCGTTGGGATATCGGGGTGTTGCTGAGTCAGCCTCGTGTGGCCGAGCTCCTGGAGGCGGAACTCCGGGAATCGCCGGGAGTTGTGTTGGTACACGCGAACCCGGTCACCGGTCGGTTGCTCGTCCACCACGACACGGTGCTGAACGGCGAGAAAGTCGGCCAGCTCGTCGGGGAGACCGTACGACAGGCCATGGCTTTCACCTCATCGTTGAGACCCGAGCCCGGTGCGGCGCTGGCGCGCGTACGACGTCACCGTCATGCTGCCGAAAAGTTTGACCCGCGGTTTGGTCCCACGCGCCGAACGCGTCGGACGCAGCTGGCGGGGATCAGCGGTAGTGGTGGTGCGATGGTGATTACTGACGATGAGCGCAAGCTCAATCGGTACATCGCCGCGGCAGCGATAAGTATGTGCACGGCAATCGTAGGTCTCGCATATCCGTCGCTCTTTCCTTTGACCATGGCCTCGGCGATATATGCTGGCGGGCGAATCTTTAGGAATGGTTACAAAGCCCTCGTTCGCGAACGCAGGCTCCGTCTGGATGTGATCGGCTCCCTCTATCTTATTTGCGCTTTTGTTGGTGGCTTCTTTCTTCCCGCTTCGTTCGGTCTATTTGCCTACTACTTGAGCGAGAAGCTAATTCTGATCACGCAGGACCGCTCGCAACAGAGTTTGATCAATATCTTCGGTCAGCAACCGCAGATGGTTTGGCAGCTCGTGAGCAATGTTGAGGTGGAGGTGCCTTTTGAATCCGTGCAGGCCGGCGATACTCTTGTGATCCAGGCCGGCCAGGTGATCCCGGTCGATGGTGTCATCACAGAGGGCATCGGCACCGTTGATCAACACATGTTGACCGGGGAATCGCAACCAATAGAGAAAGGGGAGGGTGATCTCGTCCTAACGTCTACATTGGTGACGGCCGGCAGGATATTCGTGCGAGTTGAAAAGACGGGGCGGGAAACGGCTGCCGCTCAGATAGGGGTCATGTTGAACAAGACGGGCTCCTATCAGGCCAGCATTGTCTCGAAGGGCGAGCGGGTCGCGGACAAGTGGGTTCCGCCGACGATCGCGCTTGCACTGTTCGCCCTACCGGTGGCTGGCTATCCATACATGGTGGCCGTCCTCGGGTCGACCATCGGCTTGAACATCAAGCTAACGGCCCCTATCGCAATGCTCAATTTTCTGAACGTTGCTGCGAATCATGGTGTTCTCGTGAAAGACGGCCGTTCGCTGGAATTGTTGAAAGATGTTGATACTGTCGTGTTTGACAAGACAGGTACCCTTACGTTGGATGAACCACGCATTGCGCATATCCATACGTGCACCGACCTAGAAGCTGATAAGGTGCTGATGTACGCAGCTGCCGCCGAGCATCGTCAGACACATCCCATCGCCCGGGCTATTCTGGCCGAATGCGCCCAGCGGGACCTTTCGGTGCCGACTGCCGACCGTACGCAATACGAAATGGGTTATGGTCTCAGCGTTCGGCTGGAGGAGCAACTCATCCGAGTCGGAAGCGAGCATTATATGGCATTGGAGGCCATCGCGCTGCCGGCCGTTATCCGGGAACTTGTACCCACCATCCATGAGCAGGGACATTCGCTGGTGATGGTCGCTGTGGACGATCGACTGGTGGGCGCGATTGAGTTGGAGCCGACTCTGCGTGCCGAGACCGAGGCTGTCCTGGACGAATTGCGCAGACGCAACCTGGATTTTTGTATCATTTCAGGTGATCAAGAAGGTCCTACTCGGAAGGTGGCGGACGCGCTAGGAATTACCCTTTATTTTGCGAATACTCCGCCCAAGGAGAAAGCGAATCTGGTTGCACGTCTTCAATCGGAGGGGCGGTGTGTGTGTTTCGTCGGCGATGGTATCAACGATTCGATTGCGTTGAAGAAAGCCAATGTCTCCATATCGTTGTGCGGCGCATCTACGGCGGCCACTGATACTGCACAGATTGTTCTGACTGGTCAGGGTCTACGGCAATTGCCCTTTATGTTCCAGCTCGCCGACGAGTTCGGCCGTAACATGCGAGCTGGGTCCGGTGTGGCTGTCGGTCAGGGTATTGTCATTATCGGTGGTGCCCTACTCTCGGTTGTCGGCATTGTCGCGGGAAAGCTGATTTGGAGTGTTGGACTGCTGACCGGTTTGGGTATTGCTTACCTACCGTTGCGCAGACATCGGATCAGAGGCGATCTTGATATCAAGCACTTGGGCGCACCCCCGGCCTCGATCTGAGGAGCTCCAAGTTCCCCCAACAGCTGCCTTGGCGGCTTTTTCGTGTTGTTTGCTGCCGATACAGCAGGTCGCTCTTGCATCCGTGAAGGCCTATTGACGTACCTATTATCGGGTCGTGATAGCATCTTCTCCACGGGTGTCCGCAGAGGAGTAGAGGAAAGGTATAACACGGCATGGCGCAACGCATGGTTCGCTTCTCAGACTTGACCAATAAGATCATCGAAGATGATGACGCTGTGGTCCGTATCGTTGTCGAACAACACCCAGCGCTTGAGAACGGCCCGGTGGAGATCGAAGCGGCTGCGGACGAAATTGAACCCATCCGAAAGGGTGCGTTGAGCGTCGTCAGTCTTAAGTTGTATCAGGGCGACGGCTCCGAGCCGGAAACCGCTACGATGGAGATCGAAGCCTTCAATAAACTCGCTGGTGACATGGACATGACGGACATTGTCCGGCGAGCGCAACCTGCGTGCCCTCCGCGCAGGCAATCGCCCGTGGCATCAATGACCAAAAAGCTGGATTATTCCACTCTGGAGCATGCTGGCAAGCCGCACCGGGGGAAGATAACGGATACCGAGAAAGAGATTGTGCGTAATCACCTGGCTGCCATTAACGACCAACTGAAGAGTGAGGGTATCCGCACCATTGACCTGAATAACGCGGAACATGTGGCGCGGTATGGCCTTGAGGCACTGGCAAAAGAAGCCGGTCACACGTCGTGATGACTTGCGCATTGAAGCGCCTGGTGCTCACTGCCCTTAATTGACACCTCCGCGTGCCATTATTAATGTCGGTAATCGATGCAACCCGGGCATGCACATGTCTTGGGGTTTGGTTTTACGGTAAATAGTGCCCTTGGTGTTGATCTTTTTCGGTCCAGCTCGCTAATTTTTCGGGTCGATCGAGTCATGGTTGTCTGGGGTACGGCATGCTCGGACCGCCATTGCCAGTTCAGTGTAAAGATCGACTATGTAATCAAGGCCGGTAACTTGCAGCGGCCGCGTAACCACGCGATTGTCGCCGACGACGATGGCCAACTGGCGTCCGGTAGCGCGTTGGGTGGCGCGGAACTCCATGAGGAGTGTCAGCCCGGTTGACCCCATGAACTGCACGTGACACAAATCAATCACTAGATGACGGGGTGTGCCTGCTATCGCTTCTGTCAACTTTTCTCGGAGGATCGGCTCGGTGAGTAGATCGATCTCGCCGTTTACCACACACAAAACAATATCCGGTGTGATGTCACTCACCGTGACAATAGGCACTGTCTGGAGAGCGGACTGACTCCTATGGGGTGCCTCGGTCATCAATCCTCCCTGCCCCAGCATGGAGCTGGTGTGCCGTGGGCCACGAGCTTACATATTATGAGCACAGGGCGAAACACTCTCGTCAAGGTATCCTGACGTACGATGGCGCTACAGCGGGACAGCTCTATCGTGTCGCGAGGAACCTTGTTGGTTACTTACCGCAACAGTTAACTCCGGGGCACACATTAGCTCTGCCGGTCGTGGTCGCCTCCGGTCTCCTCCGCCCAGCGGGATGGCGCGGTAGACGCCTGTGTCCCGCAGCATTGCTTCGTCACTGGAGTGAGGCGAGCTGAACTCGCCGGCAATCTGCGGTGTAGGCGCAGCTCCGGGAGCTCGACACCGCCGGGTCCGCGGTCAACCCGCCGCGCCCCGTCGGCGGTCCATCCGTTCCGGTAATAGAAGCCGATCGCTCGCTCGTTGCCCTCCAGGACCCACAACGTGGCGTGCTTGAAGCCAAGCGTGCTCAGGCGGGCGATGGCGGCCCTGTGGAGTTGTGCCCCGATTCCGTGTCCCCATTGATCGGGCTTCAGATAAATCGCATACAGTTCTGCTACCTCTGTTGCAGCCGTAGAGTCTCGGTCGGCCCCGACGGCGGCGAAGCCGACGACGACCGCGTCGGACTTTGCCAGCAGAACTGCGGTCTGCGGTGGCGAGTCCACCAGAATCTTTGACCAGGTTCTTTCCCGCTCGGGGATGGACAGGCTGGCCAGGACGTCGTCGGGCAGAAGGTTCTGGTAGGCAACTCGCCAAGATTCGACGTGTACAGTGGCGATGCTGTGGGCATCGGGCGGTTGCGCGTCCCGAATCTCGGCCATGGCGTTGATGCTTTCACGCCGCGACGTTTGGTAGGCGGGCATCAGTTTGTCGCCGAGCTCGCCGACCCGAACGTCACCACAGGCAGAAGGTCACTACGTTCAGCTATACCTCGATCAGGGGCGTTATCGTGCGCGCTGAGTAGCTCGCGGACGTGGCGGTTGATGTCGTCGCGGATGGTGCGGACCCGCTGGACTGGCTGTCGGCTCGGTTGTCAACCTCCCAATCCAGATACCGCCTACCTGGGTAGCTTGGGCAGGCGTCGCCGCAGCCCATGGTGCTCACGACGTCAGGAGCCTGGATGATTTTGTCGGTCAGCGGCTTGGGATAGGCGTCGGGCAGTAGCACGTCGATCTCACGTAGCGGCTCCTCTACGACGGGATTGATCTCTTCGGGGGAAGCGGATCCGGCAGAGCGCACCACTAGCCGGCCTTGCCTAGGGTGGGCGTGGAGCGGAACCAGCGCGGGCGGCGAGGGACACGTAGACCAGTCCGACGAGGACAGGGACCTCGATGAGCGGGCCGACGACACCGGCGAGGGCTTCACCGCTGGCGATGCCGAAGGTGGCGACGGCTACGGCGATGGTGAGCTCGAAGTTGTTGCTCGCTGCGGTGAATGCCAGCGTGGTGGACCGCTCGTAGCTCAGTCCGAGTACCTTGCCCAGGGCCGAACGACCCAGCCCACATGATGGCGAACTAGGTGAGCAGTGGCAGGGCGATGCGGGCGACGTCGAAGGGATGGGAGGTGATCTGGTCGCCCTGGCTCGCGAAGAGGACCACAATGGTGACCAGCAGACCGTAGAGCGTGAACGGGCCGATACGGGACAGGAAGTGCTGCTCGTACCAGTCCCGATCCTTGGCCCCTTCCCCGAACCGGCGGGTGAGGTAGCCGGCGAGCAGCGGCACTCCGAGAAAGGTCGGCACCGAGCGGGTGATGTCTCACGACGACACGTCGAGCCCCGTGGTGTCCAGGCCGAGCCAATCGGGCAGGGCGACGAGGTAGAACCAACCGAGCCCGGTGAACGCGATCATCTGGAACAGCGAGTTCAGTGCGACGAGCACGGCTGCTGCCTCGCGGTCACCGTGAGCGAGATCGTTCCAGATGACGACCATGGCGATGCACCGCGCGAGTCCGATGATGATCAATCCGGTACGGTTGTGAGGCAGTCGGGTAGCAGCAGTCAGGCCAGGGCGAACATTAGTGCCGGCCCGATCACCGAGCAGGTGAGCGCCGCGACCGACCGGTTTGCCGCCACCGGCCTGGCGACCTCCGGCTCCCCAACCGGACGCGTGCTGCGACACCGTCGCCTGCTGCACCCCCGATGAACACGCTCTCGATCCAGCACAGACACCCGAGCAGGCCAAATCAGCAGCGGGTTGCAGCTGTTGAGCCTTGTCGTTGCACGCGGACTCTCCTCGAACCCGATGAGTTGATTGGCGGTCATTTTTCAGCACCGCACAGACTTGCGTGGATCTGTCCGCGCATGGAGGCTAATCACTGTGTCAGTCGAGTTGAATCACACCATTGTTTTCGCCCGGGACAACCGGGTTTCTGCTGAGTTCCTGGCGAACATCCTGGGCCTGGAGGTCGGGGAGGAATGGGGTCCGTTCATCCCGGTCGCCACCAGCAACGGCGTCACCTTGGACTTCGCGACCAGCGACCAGGAGACCATCGCCGCCCAGCACTACGCTTTCCTGGTG
>JBOHHD010000431.1:0-3834 GCA_050700515.1 Pseudonocardiaceae bacterium | reverse complement strand
CCGAGCCAAAGCACCCTCAGGGTCACGCTCGAACTCCGCCTGGGCGGCCTCGTCACGCAACAGGTTCAACAGAAAATCAAGAAGCGAGTCAACGGTAAGCATGTCATCCACCTCCAAACCCTTCATTCATAATGAGTGTCCGGATATCAGAGGAATCCGGCCAGCCGCCCGACCTCGACTTCGATAAGCATGGTGCGAGCCCGCCGCCTGGGGGAGGAAGGCGGCGAGCCCGGCTTGGTCACAGCTACTGGACGAGGATGCTCGCCCGATATGTTTCTCAGATGATGTCGACGATGACCAGGGTCTCGTTGATGTCCAGGTCGAGCAGGTCGTCGTCGGAGTTGAACGAGTTGTCGATGTCGGTGACCTCGACGTCGTCGTCGGAGGCGTCGATGTTGGTCTCGCTGTTGTCGGTGTTGAACGAGTCGTTGACCAGGGTGTCGTCGTCGGAGTTGAACGAGCCCTCGATGTCGTCACCGGCGACGTTGCTGTTGGCGATGATGCCGCCGGAGTTGTCGACGCCGTCGTTGTCCTCGTTGAAGGAGTTCTTGAAGTCGAAGTCGTTGACGACCGTGGTGTCCTGGTCGGCGTAGACGTAAGCCGGACCACCGGCGCCACCAGCACCACCGTCAGCGCTGGAACCTGCTGCGGTCACGGCCGAGGCACTGCCGCCGTCAGCGCTGGCGTCGGCATCGGCGATACCGCCGTCGCCACCCGCACCCAGACCGATGCTGTTCTCCACATCGCCACCCTCGGAGTCGGCCTCGGAGCTGTTGAAACCGCCCCAGCCACCCCAACCGCCCCACCCGAAGTCGACGTCACCGGCCGAGGAGGATGCAAAGGAATCACCGGCGTCGTTACCGGTGCCGTCGCCACCACTGGCATCGGCAAAGCCACCGACAGCCGTTCCACCATTGCCTGCGGCAGCCTGGTTCAATCCGAACGCCACCGCGGCGCTCTCGCCACCACTGCCACCCGCACCACCTGAGGTGTCGGTGTTAACGGCTTGCACCGGACCGACGTACTGCGCGAAGTTGAAGTCACCCATGATGTCTCTCCTTGGTTCGTGGGTCCGGCTGCGTCCGGTGGTCTTACCGGCGGCCTGCCCTGCTGGAACCAAAGTTAGGCCGCAGAAGGTCGCCCGCCATCGGGGTTACAACCTGATGTGCCCCAGCCGGGTACCGGGACTGACAGCCGCATCGAAGGGGTCGATTAGGGGATTCACCCCGCAGAGTAAGTTGATGCGCTGTGATGGAGCAGGGATACGGTGATGATCGCAATCTGTCCACCCCCCCGGTGCGTCCGAGCGTCACCGTAGGAGCCACCCCCTCGCAGCTCTCGGTGCAGCCCCGACCACGGGTCGTCGACGTGTCCTATTGGTTGTGGCTCGCGGCATGCCTGATGGGCGTGATCACCGTGGCTGCGACGCTCATCTACTTCAGCGAGCTCCAGGCCGGCATGTTGTCGATGATCGAGCAGCGGTTTCCGAGCGAGACGCCTGCGACGCGCGAGCAGGTGGCCACGGCCGCCGTGGCCATCCTGATCGGTGCGGGTGTTCTGGTCGTCCTGGTCCAGATGACCCTGGCGATCCTGCTGCATTCCGGCCGGGGGTGGGCGCGATTCGCACTCGTCGTCTTCGGTATCCTCGGCACCGGCTATGGCGTCGTCGTGGTGGGTGCGGCGCCGGTGGTGACGAAGGCGGGACTGGGGGCCACCGTCGGGCTGATGGTCCTCGCCGGGGTACTGATGTTCCTTCCGCGCGCACGAACCTGGTTCGCTCAGCCCCACCGTGTTCACTCGGCAGGCTATGACAACAGCGACTGGTAGCCATTGTGGGGAGTTCAGGATGCCATGGGAGTTCAGGTGCCGAATGAGCGCTCCACGACGGCTCGGGCTCGGCGGGTGACCCGGCGGTACTCGTCGACGAACGCACCGGGATCCTCGTCCCCAGCATGGCCGAACACTCGGGACAGCGCCGCCAGCTCTCGCCCCGAGCTGGGCAGCTGATCCACTGGTTTGCCCCGGATCAGGGTGAGCGCATTGCGGGTCCTCGTCGCCAGCTTCCAGGCGCTCAGCAAGGCGTTCGCAGCTGTGGTCCGGAGCAGTCCCGCGTCACTGGCAGCCGCGAGAGCCGCACCGGTGGACGGGGTGCGCAGTGCCACGACTTCGTGCGCATGCTGCAACTGCAACAACTGGATGGTCCACTCCACATCGGCCAGTCCACCGCGGCCGAGCTTGGTGTGGGTAGCGGGGTCCGCGCCGCGAGGCAGCCGTTCGGAGTCGACTCGGGCCTTCATCCGGCGGATCTCAGTGGCCTGCCGAGCATCCAACCCACCCGCTGGGTAGCGCACCGGGTCGATCGCCGCGATGAACCGCGCCCCCAGCTCCGCGTCCCCGGCCACCGGCCTGGCCCGCAGTAACGCCTGGGCTTCCCAGGTCTGCGCCCACTGCGTGTAGTACGCCTGATAAGAGGCCAAAGTCCGCACCAGAGCACCTGAACGGCCCTCCGGACGCAGCCCGGTATCGACCACCAGCGGGGGATCCAGGCTGGGTGAGCCGAGCAGCTTCCGTACCGACTCGGCCACCGCGGAGGCGAAACGCACCGCCTCGGTCTCCGCGGCTTGTCCAGCTCCCGCACCGCGCACAGGGTCGCAGACGAACAGCACGTCCGCATCAGAGCTGTAGCCCAGCTCGGCGCCACCGAGCCGGCCCATTCCAATCACCGCGATCCGAGCGGGCTCGGCCTGTCTGCGATCGATCTCGGCCCGCAACGCGGCATCCAGCGCGGCGCTGAGCACCGCCGTCCACACCGACGAGAGTGCGGCGCACACGGCGTCGACGTCGAGCAACCCGAGCAGATCGGCGCAGGCGATGCGAAGCAGTTCGTGGCGGCGCAGCGCCCTGGCGGCGGTCACCGCGGAGACCGGATCACGATGCCGGGCCACGGTGGAACGCAGCGACGTGGCGACCTCCTCGAGGTCGCGTCTGGCCAGCTCTTCCTTGTCAGTGAGCAGCTGGAGCACCTCGGCTGCCCGGACGAGCAGGTCAGGAACCATCCGGGAGGTGCCGAGCAGTTTCATCAGCCGCTGTGCCACCGCACCCTCATCGCGCAGCAGCCGCAGATACCACGGGGTGTCCTCGAGCGCCTCGGACACCCGGCGGTAGGCGGCCAGCCCGCCATCCGGATCCGGGGTCTCACCAAGGAATTGCAGCAACACCGGCAGCAACGCGGACTGGATCGCCGCCCGCCGGGACACCCCCTCGGTGAGTGCCCGCAGATGCCCCAAAGCGCCCTGCGGCGAGGCGTATCCCAACGCGGCCAGTCGCGCCTTGGCCGAGGACTCCGAGAGTCGGTAGACCTCGGTGGGAACGCGGGCCACCGACTCCAGCAGTGGCCGGTAGAACAGCTTCTGGTGCAGTCGGCGGGCCCGGTGCGCATGGCGGGTATACTCCGCCCGCAGCACGCCGATGACATCGTTGCGCCCGTCCGGGCGCAGCCCGGCGGCCCGGGCCAGCCAGCGCAGCGCCACGGTGTCGTCATCAGCGGGGAGCAGATGGGTGCGGCGCAGCTTTTGCAGCTGCAGGCGGTGCTCCAGTAGCCGCAGGAAGCGGTACGACGCGGCGAGATCAGCGGCGTCGTCCCGGCCGACGTATCCCCCGGTGCCCAACGCCGCGAGGGCGCCCACCGTGGAGGCCACCCGCAGCGCTTCGTCGGTACGGCCGTGCACCAGCTGCAGGAGCTGCACGGCGAACTCCACATCACGCAGGCCGCCGTGGCCCAGCTTGAGCTCCCGATCCATCAGGTCGGCGGGAACGTGGGCAACGACCTGGCGG
>JBOHHD010000430.1:0-3232 GCA_050700515.1 Pseudonocardiaceae bacterium | reverse complement strand
GCGGTCGCCGATGATCAGCTGGCGCTGGCCGCGGCCGATCGGGGTCTGCGAGTCGATCGCCTTGATGCCGGTCTGCAAGGGCTCCTTGACCGGCTGGCGATCGATCACCGACGGTGCCTGCAATTCGAGCACCCGCTGGTCATCGGCGACGATGTCACCCAATCCATCGATCGGAATGCCGAGCGGGTCCACCACCCGGCCGAGAAAGCCGTCGCCGACCGGCACCGAGAGGATCCTGCCGGTTCGCTTGACCTCCTGGCCCTCCTCGATGGCCGCGAAGTTACCGAGGATGACCGCCCCGATCTCGCGCACCTCGAGGTTGAGCGCGACACCCAACACGCCGCCGGGGAACTCCAGCAGTTCATTGGTCATCGCCGAGGGCAGGCCCTCGACCCGGGCGATCCCGTCACCGGCATAGGTGACGGTGCCCACCTCCTCGCGCGAGGTCTCGGTCGAGAATGAGGTGACGTAGTTCTCGATCGCGCTCCGGATCTCATCCGAAGAGATCGTCAGCTCCGCCATGGCTATCGGTCCCTGCTCTCGTCGTTTCGGGTGTTCATGATGCGGTTGGCCTGCCTGCGCTCACCGGGGCAACCACTGGTGGGCCTTCTCCAGTCGACCGGCGACGCTGCCGTCGATCACCTCGTCGCCCACCCGGATCACCAGTCCGCCCAGCAACCCGGAATCGAGTTCGACCTTGAGCGAGATCGATCGGCGGTATACCCGGGTCAATGCGTCGATCAACCGCTGTTCCTGCTGCTCGGACAGCACGCCCCCGGTGCTGACATGGGCAACCGAACGTTCCCGGCGAGCGGCGGCCCGATTCACGAGCTCTTCGACGACCTCGTCGAGATGGCGCCGACGCAGCTCCCGGACCGCCTGTTGGAGCAGCAGTCCGGTCACCGGTCGGACGCGACCCCCGAGCAGGGTGTCCAGTAGCTGGAGACGCCGCTGCGCGGGCGTGGACTCGTCGCCCAGCAAGGTCGCCAGCCGCGGCTGAGCGGCCAGGATCCGGCCGAAACGGAACAACTCGTCCTCGACTTCGGAAAGCGTGCCGTCCCGCTCGGCCAGCGCCAGCAACGCCTGCCTGGCCAGCTCTTCGAGCCCGTTGAGCAGATCCAGCGGCCGGGACCAGCGCAGTGCCACCAGATGGCCGAGCGTATCGAGGGTGCGGGCACTCACCTTGCCACCCAACAGCGTCTGCACCATTGTTCGGCGAATCTCCACCGGCGCCGAGGAATCGGCGAGGTGACGTCGGATCACCGGCTGCTCACCGAGCAGCGCCACGAAAACACCGAGCTCGGTGCCGAGCCGAGTCAGCTCCTCGGCACTGGCATCGGCGACCCGCTCGTCCAGCCGCTCGCGCGCGGAGGCCAGTGCGGCTCTGCTGGCCGGTTGCATCAACGGCTCCCCTGGCCGCTCGGAATCGAAGCGGCCCCGCTCTGGGTGGCTGACATGGCATCCAACTCGTCGAGGAAACGGTCCACCGTGCCGGCGCGCCGGGCATCGTCGGCCAGCGACTCACCGACGATGCGGCCGGCCAGCGACACGGCAAGCCGTCCGACCTCGGCGCGCAGCTCACGTACCACCTGCTCGCGCTGAGTCACCAACTGCTCCTCGCCGCGCTGCTGGATCCGAGCCACCTCCTGCTCAGCTTGCTGACGCATCTCATCCTTGATCGCCTGCGCATCGGCCCGAGCGGTCTCGCGGATCTTGGCCGCCTCGACACGCGCCTCGGCCAACGCCTCGGAATAGCGGGTCTCGGCCTCCTGTAGGCGCTGGCGGGCCCGCTCACTCTCCTCGATCTGCCCGCGAATCATCTCCTGGCGATCGTTCATCGCCTTCTTGACCGGCGGTATGACGTAGCGCCAGATGACGAACAGAATCGCCAAGAAGATCGCGAGTTCGATGAAGAACGTGGCGTTGGGTATGAGGAAGACCTGGTCTCCCTCGCCACCCTCCTGTGCCGCGATAGTCGCAGTCATTCTCCGAACACCAGCCTCTCAGCCGGCGAGTACGAACACGAACGTCGCCATGAAGGCGAGGTTGATGAAGTACATCGCCTCGCACAGACCGACGGTGAGCAAGAAGCTGGTGAACAGTCGTCCCTGCGCCTCGGGCTGCCGCGCCGTCCCCTCGATCAGCCGACCACCGACGATGCCATCACCGATCGCCGCTCCCATGGCGCCACCGGCCAATGCCAGACCACCACCGATGAAGGCACCGGCAAGCGTGATGGACTCGGCGGTGACGCCGGTCTGCTGCGCGAGCATCAAGTCATTGAGCAGCATATCTTCTCTCTTGTGTCGAACCGGGTCTGATCGCCGGTATGTGGAAGGTCTTCTAAATGGTGAGGGAGAAGGGAGCTGTGGTGGCCGTCAGTGCGCCTCCTCCTTGTCCGGTGCCGCGGCGACGCCGAAGTAGATGATTGTCAGGACAACGAAGATCACTGCTTGGAGCAGGCCGATGAAGATGTCGAACAGCTTCCAGGCCGCAGTCGGCGCCCAGGCGACATACCCGGGCAGCAGCGAGAGCACGGCGACCATGACCGTGCCGGCCAGGATGTTCCCGAAGAGCCGCAAGGAGAGGCTGATCGGCTTGACGATCTCCATCAGGATTTCGAGGGGAAGCATCGCGGGAAAGGGCTTGGCGAAGTGTGCGAAGTAGTGCCCCGCGCCCTTCTTCCGGATACCGGTGATGTGCACAAGGATGATCACGAACAGCGCCAGCGCCAAGGTGAGATTGATGTCCGCAGTGGGCGGCCGTACATATTCTTCGAAGGCGTGCGGCAGCAGCGCCAACCAGTTCCCGATGAGAATGAAGAAGAACAGGCTGATCGCCAGCGGGACGACGAACGGCGCGGTGCGTGTTCCCAGGCTCTGCTCGACCTGCTTCTCGATCGCGACCGTCACGGTTTCGAAGGCCAACTGGGCGCCGCTGGGCACCTTGGAGGTCGACTTGGCCCGCAGATACAACGCGAATCCGAGCACGATGATGGCGGACAGCAATGTCGAGATGACCGTGTCCACATTGACCGTGAGCCCGAAAACCGACCACTGCAGGTGCTGCCCGACAGAGATCTCGCCTTCGGCGGCCACCATCAGCTCGTTCATGTCTGTGCTCCCGTCCGGCGCATCTCCTTGAACAGCGGCACCAATGTGGTCACGATCACAAGAAACTGAAACACCACGAGACCCCCGAATACGGCAAAGCCGTCAGGTCGGACGAGTAG
>JBOHHD010000429.1:0-8828 GCA_050700515.1 Pseudonocardiaceae bacterium | reverse complement strand
CGGAGGACCAGAGTCATGAGCGCAGCTCGATCACCGTCTTGCCGATGCGGATCGGGACCCCGGGCGGGACCCTCGTTGGTCCGGTGACCTTAGCCCGGTCCAGATAGGTGCCGTTGGTGGATCCCAGATCCTCCAGGAACCAGTCGTTACCCTGAAACCCGATACGGGCATGTCGAGTGGAAGCGTAGTCGTCGTCCAGCACCAGGGTGGAATCATCGGCACGGCCGATGAGGATAGGCCGACCGTCCAACGAGATGCGGGTACCCGCCAACGCGCCCGCGGTGACCACCAGCTGGCTGGGGGCCTTCCCGCTGCGCGCGGCTCGCAGACTTCGGGGTACCGGGAAGCTGGCACGCAGCCCGGAAGCCGCGGACAGGTCGGCTCGTAGCACGCGTAGCGCGGCAACCACGAACATCCAGAGCAGTAGGAGAAATCCTGCTCTGGTCAGCTGTAGCACCAACTCCGGCACGCTCGGGCCGTCTCTTCTAGGCTCGTAAGGGTCTCTTCGTCAATCGGCTCAACCTGCGGGTCAACCCTGGGTGCGGAAGACAAGTGACGAGTGTCCCACCCGGATCACATCACCGTCGACGAGCTGCCAGGTTTGCACCGGGGTGCCGTTGACGGTGGTGCCGTTGGTCGAGCCGAGGTCGGCGAGCATCGCCACCTGACTGTCCCAGGTGATCTCCAGATGGCGCCGCGACACCCCGGTGTCGGGTAGCCGGAACTGTGCGTCCTGACCGCGGCCGACCACGTTGCTGCCCTCGATCAGCTGATAACTCCGGTTCGACCCGTCGTCCAGGTGCAACGACGCGGCGAGCGGGCGGGGACCGGTCTGCACGGCGGGAGGTGCATAGCCTTGGGCGCCGGGGTCAGCGGGATAACCGGCCTGCGGGCCGCCGTAGTTGTAGTTTTGTTCGCCGTAACCCGGGTTACCGGAGCCCTGCTCGTAGCCGTACCTCGGCTGGGCGCCACCGTACTGGCCATAGTTCTGCTCGCCGTAGTTCGGACCGTTGTAGTTCGGACCGTTGTAGTTCGGACCGCTGTAATTCGGGTCAGCACCTTGGTCGGGGCCGTGCTGACCCTGCGCGTAGCCGGAGTCATAGCCGTAGCCGCCCTGACCGGGACCGGGCTCGTAGCCGTACTGCTGGCCGTAGTTCTGCTCGTGGCCCGGTTGGCCCTGGGCTGGATAGTTGGGGTCATAGCCGCCGTAGTAGTTCTGCGGGTAGCCCCCTTGATCCGGGTTCCCCTGATCCGGGTTCCCCTGATCCGGGTGGTAGCCCTGGCCCTGCTGGGCGTCATAACCCCCGTAGGGTCGACCGTAGTTCTCGTCGGGGTTGTAGCCGCCCTGTCCCTGCTCGTAGCCGTATCCGTCTTGCTGGCTGTACTGCCCGCGCGGATCGTCCTCGGGATACTGGCCGGGTCGCTGGCTCATGGCTCCGTCTCCTGCGGTACGAGGTGCGTCGGGGTCGACCGACGAGCTGGTGCGGAACTGTCCGGTGTGCAGCGTCTCAGACCGCTCAAGATTCACGACGACTTCTCCGTAGGTATCCCAGGCGTGTTCGTTGACGTGCTTGCGGATGCTGTCCTGGAGCCGTTCGATCACCCGCTGCTCGTCGCCGGCGAGCCGAGCGTGGTCAGTTGCTCCGAGTGTCACGGTATAACGGTTCGGGGCGAGCACTCGGCCCCCCGCCAACTGACGTGCGTTGTCCTCAGCCTCGCGTTGCAGTCCTTGAGCGACCTCCTGTGGTACCACGCCACCACCGAAGACCCGCGCGAAAGCGTCGCCGACCATACCCTGCAGCCGACGTTCGAACCGCTGTGCCTTGCCCACGGAGACCTCCTTCCATAGTGGTGCGCTCCGGTCACTCCCCCGATCGTATCGGGCGAAGCGGTAAGGTCCACCGGCGTCGCCTACCGCGGTGACCTGCGTGCTAGGCTTCCTCGGTCGCTCGGGCGAGTGGCGGAATGGCAGACGCGCACGGTTCAGGTCCGTGTGTCCGTAAGGACGTGGGGGTTCAACTCCCCCCTCGCCCACTCTGTGATCATGCCATCGCGTGGGGTTGCTGCGTCGCGAACCGTAAAGACTGAGGCAGGCGATGTACGGTCGGGACTGGATGCTGTTCGCGCGGGCGCTGCTGCGGTCACCGCAGGAGGTGGGCGCGATCGCGCCCAGCTCGACCAGGCTCGGTGATCGGCTCGCCGCCGTGGTGCCCCGCACCGACGATGCGGTCATCGTGGAGCTCGGCGCCGGCACCGGGGTGGTGACGGCAAGGATCGACAGCCGCCGTTCGCCGAGCTCGACCTTCCTCGCGGTGGAGCGCAACCCCGCGCTGGCGAACCAGGTGCAACGCCAGGTATCTGGCGCACAGGTGATTGCCGACGACGCGCGCAACTTGCGAACCCACCTGGAACAGCGCTGCCTGACATCGGTCGATGCCATCGTGTGTGGCCTGCCGTGGGCGAACTTCTCCCATGAGGATCAGAGTGAACTGCTCGACGCCATCACCGGTGTGCTCGGTCCCGCAGCGGTCTTCACCACATTCGCCTACGTGCATGCACTCGCCCTGCCCTCGGCTCGGCGGTTCCGCGGTGCGCTCACCAGTCGGTTCGGCGAGGTGCTGCGGACCCCGACGGTGCTGCGCAACCTTCCCCCGGCGATCACGTACGTCTGCCGCGCACCGCTGTGCCGGCAGTGGTGAGGTGATTACACGATGGGACGCAGCGGGCCGGCGTCGCAGGGACCGTGCCGTTTCAGGTCGGCCCAGGTGGCCGCGAGTCGGGAGACCAGCTGCGCGATGGTCTCGGGGGGAAGGGTGAAAGGCACCCGCAGATGGTCGTTGTGCCTGCCCGAGGGGTCCATCGCCGACCCGGGCACCAGCTCCACTCCGTACCGGAGCGCAAGCTGAGCGTAGGTGCCCGCGTCGGTGGCCTGCGGGAGCTGCACCCACAGCCCCGATCCACCGTCCGGACGCCGCCAGCGCCAGTGGGGCAGCTGCTCGGTGAGCAACCGTTCCAGCAGGGCGAGCTTGCCCCGCAACTCGTCGGATCGCCGCGCGGCGAGCTCACCCAGCCGAGGCAGCAGGCGCGCGGCGAGCGCCTGATCAAGTACCGGACTGCCGAGGTCGGCCAGCGCCTTGCGGCGGGCGAGCCGCTCGATGATCGCTGCGGGAGCCCGGACCCATCCGATCCGCAGGCCCGCCCACACCACTTTGCCGAGCGACCCGATGGTGAGTACCTCGGCGTCCGGGGAGGAGTACGCCGCCAGCGGAGCGGGAATCTCCCCGTCCGCCCCGGTCGTCAGGCCGGAGTAGGCGTTGTCCTCCACGACCGGCACATCATGGCGCGCCGCGAGCTGGGCGACGCGTCTGCGCCGATCCGCTGACATCAGGATTCCGGTCGGATTGTGGTAGGTCGGCATGACGTACAGCAGCGCCGGTTGGTGTTCCCGCAGCGCGCGGGCCAGGGCATGGACGTCGATGCCCTCGTCATCCAGTGGTACGGCGGACAACTGGGCGCCGGCGGCCTGGAACACGTCGAGGCAGGCAGGCCAGCTCGGTGCTTCGACAAGCACCGTGGCCAGATTGCGCCGATGCAGATCGGCCACGAGGGCCAGCCCCTGGTGTGCTCCGGTGGTCACGAGCACCTCGTCCATGCAGGTGGGCAGACCGAGTGTGGTGAAGTGCTCGGCGATCGTCGCTCGCAGGGCGGGAAGACCGCGAGGTTCGTAACCGGAAGCAGCGAGCAGGAGCGGGAGGTCATGGCGAAGGACGTCCTCGAGGGCACCGGCGATCTCGGGAGCGCCACCCTCGGTGGCGCAGGCGAGCGAGATGAGCTCGCCGGGGCCGTCGATCAGGCGTTGGAAGATCGCCGCCCCCCGTCCGCCCGGGACCCGCCCGTCGGCCCGCGGAGCTGGACCGGTGGCCACCCGGGTGCCGCTGCCCTGGCGGCTCTCCACAATGCCCTGGCTGCGCAGCTCATCGAAGGCGGCGACGACGGTGGACCGGCTCACCGCGAGCGCACTGGCCAGCTCACGCTCGGAGGGCAACCGGTCACCGGAGGCCAGCGCCCCCTCCTCGACCAGCCTGTGCAGCGTCTCGGTGAGCTTGCGGTAGAGCGGGCCGGGACCGGACGACCAGTCCCCCAAGACCGTGGCGAGTTTAGTGGAACGGTCCAGTTTTCCCGTCATTGGCTCTGTCGATCCTCGTCCGATTCTCGTTCAATCTTCGTTTATCACCAAGGATACTGATAAGTGGCCCTAGATTACCGCGAGGTGGCCTGCTGAGTGGTCTGCTGAGTGGTCTGCACGGCTCGCGTGACGAAGCGGAGGTTCGGAGTGTTCTTGCTGACCTGTCCCAGCTGCCAGCGTGATTACCTGGTCGGTGCCCGTAGCGTGGCGCGGCTGGACAATGTGCGTCCCGGAGTGATCGCCCTCGAGCTGTCCTGCCCGCGGGGACATCGGGTGCTCGGAGGGACCGGTAACCAGGTGGCCGACCCTGCACCCAAAACCTCTGCACCCCAAACCTCTGCACCCGAGGCCTCTATACCCGAAACCTCTGCACCCGAGGCCCAGCCGGTGCCCATCTGCGTTCCCTGCTAGCTGCGGTGCACCTGCCGTAGCGTCCAGCGCACAGGGGATTCCGGTTCTCCGGGCGGCGCAGGACCGGATGTGATAAACGTAGGCTCCAGTGTGTGACTACAGGGCAACCAGAGGGTGTATGGCGGCCCTGCGGGCAGCTCGCCAGCTGTGCGCGAGAGAACGGAGCCGACAGTGGCCACTCGCGAACAGGACATCCGGTTACGGCTACTGGTTGATGTCCAGGCGGCGTCGAGCACCACCAGGCGCGGCATCGAGGCTGACGCCCGGGCGGTGCTCGGGCCCGGCTGGACGGTGAATCGGCTCTTTGCGCACTCCGCGGATGCGCGCCTGGCCCGGCACTGGGTGGTGGCGGGTGACATTCCGGTGAGCCCGTTGCGCCCCGTGGCCCCCTTGGCCTACGACCTCGCGGCGGCCCTGGCGACCCGTGGCGGTTACGCCGTCGAACCGGATCTGCCCAGCAGTGCTTTCGGTGCCGAGTCCGAGGGCGGCAGGCTCGGCCTGGAGGCACTGGGTGCCGCGCGGGCTGCCCATCTCGATGGCAGCGCCGCGAAGGACTGGGCGCTGAGCAAGATCGCAGCCCAGCACGCCTGGGCCCGGGCGGTGCCGCCCGGGGGTGCTTCCCGTGGTCGGGGCATCCTCGTCGGACACATCGACACCGGGTACTCCGACCATCCCGATCTGGAGCGCGGGGCGCTGGATCTGACCCGGGACCTGGACCTGGTCGACGGGGACGACGACGCCCGGGACCCGTTGATCGCCCGGTGGTGGTCGCCGCTGGACACCCCGGGGCACGGCACCCACACGGGTAGCGTGATCGCGAGCCGAGTGGCGGGCGAGATCGTGGGGGCGGCCCCGGAGGCAACGCTGGTACCGGTGCGGGCGGTGCGCAGTGTGGTGCAGGTCTTCGATGCCGACGTCGCGCGAGCCGTTGACCATGCCCGGCGGTCGGGCTGTCAGGTGATCTCGATGAGCCTCGGTGGACGCGGATTCCTCGGGTTGCAGGATGCGATCCGCAGTGCTGTCGACGAGGGGATCATCGTGATGGCTGCCGCGGGCAACGAGGTGGGCTTCGTGGTGGCTCCCGCAGTCTATCCGGAGTGTCTCGCGGTGGCGGCGTCCAACGCCGACGACCGACCGTGGGTCGGTTCGTCCCGGGGGGATGCGGTCGACATCAGCGCTCCTGGGGAAAGCGTGTGGATAGCCCGGGTGGATTCCTCGGTGCACCCTCCCAGGTTCTATTCCGATCGCAGCGACGGAACGTCCTTCGCCGTCGCGCATCTGGCCGGGGTGGCGGCGTTGTGGTTGGCGTTCCACGGTCCGGCCGTGATCCGCCAGCGCTACGGGCCCGGACGAGTGCAGGACGCCTTTCTCGCGCTGGTGCGCGCCACCTGCCGCACCCCCGCCGGCTGGGAGCGCAGCCGGTATGGCGCGGGCATCGTGAACGCCGACGCGCTGCTGGCGGCCGGGTTGCCCAGCACCGCTGCCGATGAGGCACCCAGGGCGCCGGAATTCGACGTCATTCGACGGATCACCGCCGCCGTTCCCGAGCTGTCCCCGGCCACGGTCATCGCCGGTCTGGCGACCCGATTCGCCGTCGAGGAGAGTGCGCTGCCCGACCTGTTGCGCCGGCACGCCAGCGAGCTGGTGTACCTGCTCGGCGAAGCACCTGACCTGGCCGGTGCCCTGCTCTCCCCCGCAGGTGCCCTGCTCAGCCCAGTCGGTGCGTTGGGCAACGCTGTCGGTGCATTGGGCGCAAGGACAGTTCCGGAGACCTTGACCGGCCCGCCGGCGGCGACCTGGCCGGGGATGTCCCGGCACCTGTCCGCGGCCCTGGCCCGAAAGTAGATCGAGGCCCTTTCTGACGAGCTCGGCGGGCGCGGCGGTGCGGGTAGGGCGGTCCTTTCAGCAGGTGCTGCTCACGCCCGCCGTCGCGTTGCTGCGTCATGCCGTCGCGGACACCGGCGGTGATCCGGCCGTGGCCCGAGACATCCTGGAGGCAGTCGCCGGCCGGATCGGTGGGTTCGACCTGGAGGGCTACCGGCAGGTGCTCGACATCGACGCCCGGTTGAGCGCCGAGCAGGCCGACGCGTGGGCCGGAAAGTTGCTGGACCTCATCGAGGACAGTGGGGTGCCCCGGCGGCCGGCGCTGGCGGCCCTTGCCCAGCCCGAGGTGACCGATACGCGCAGGCGAGCCACCGGTGCCTACTACACCGATTTCCGGCTTGCCCGCTACCTTGCCCGCCGAATGGTGCAACTTCCCGCTCCCCCGCTCACCCCGGCCGGCACCGTGATCGACCCGGCGGCCGGGACCGGTGTGCTCCTGGTCGCGCTTGCCGAACAGGTCGGCCGGGACGATCCGGGCGCGCTGCGTGATCTCGTCGCCGATGGACTGTGCGCCGTTGATCGAGACCCCGAGTGTCGCCGCGCCACGGTGGCCACACTGGCCTCGCTCACCGCCGACCTGGGCGCCATCGCCGTCCTGGCGACCAGGATCAAGACGGCGGACAGCCTGGTCGCCGACCAGGAACTGTGGAACGAGCTCAGCGCAGGAGGACAGTTCGACGCCGTCATCGGAAACCCACCGTGGGAACGGTTGCGAGTGACCCGGCACGAAACATTACTGGCCGGTGGGTCCCGCCGGAACTACGGAGCCGATTACGAGCCCGAACCGCCGTCCGACCGCGCGGCGCACAGCGGCGAAGCCGGCCGGGTGCGCCGTTACGTTGATGAACTCGCGAGTCGATATACGCTCCTCGATGATCGAAGAATCGACCTGTACCAGGCTTTCCTGGCGCTCGGCTGGAATCTGGTGGGAGCCGGCGGCAGCATCGGTATGCTGCTGCCGGCCGGCCTGATTCGTGCCCAGGGAACCTGGCTTCTCCGGGAACACCTGCTGACGAATTCGGCGGATGTCGATGTGACCGTGTTCCATAACCGTAACCACTTCTTCGGGATCGACAGCAGGTTCAAGTTCCTCGCAGTGTGTGCGCAGGTTTCCCACCGCCGGGATTCGGGTGCCACGATCCGGCTCAGCCATAGCGAAGGCAACGATCAGGGCGTTCCCGAGCCGATGCCGGTGCTGATCAAATTCGCCGATCTGGCCGTTCGCCGTGATCTGACGGTGCCCGAGGTGACCGGTGAGCGCGAATGGCAACTGTTCCAGCACATGACGGCACACGGCAGTCGACCCAGCGATCCGGACGGTCCGTGGGCGATGCGGATCACCCGGGAGGTCGACATGACAACGGCGAGACCCCTGTTCAGCAGGACGCGATTGGCAGCGGACATCCCGGTCATCGAGGGTCGAATGATCCACCAGTACCGCAGCCGGGCCAAGACCTACATGTCCGGCGCCGGCCGGGCCGCGATCTGGCGCCCCCTGGCACTCGGCGAGGCCGGCAGCTCCCAACCTCAGTTCTTCCTCGATCCACGGCGACTGCCCGATGCGGTTCAGCGGCGCCTCTCCCGACCTCGAGTCGGATTTTGCGACATCGTCGGGCAGACGAATGAGCGGACTGTTCAGGCAGCGCTGGTCGGACCCGGCCGGGTATGCGGTAACAAGGTGCCCACCATTGAGTTCCTGATCTCGACGCCAGGCGAGCGACGAGAGCGCGAGATGCTGTTCCTCGCGGCGGCCAACAGCCTGGTCGTCGACTGGTTCGTTCGTCGCGTTGTCACCACCAGTCTGAATTTCTTCATCCTGATGGACCTCCCGTTGCCCGTGCTCGATCCGAACAGCGCGATCGGTCGGCGGTTGGTCGATCTGGTGCGACGGCTGGTGGCTGCGGAGGCGGCACAGAATTGCAGCGCCCGGTGTGTTTCGCGGTATCGCGGCGAAATCGACATAGTCATCACCGATGCCTATGGGATCGATGTCACCGACCTGCCGGTGATTCTCGCGGACTTCCCACTGCTGGATCGTGGCCAACCACCACTGCCGGGGGAGACGCGTTCGACCGTCACGGCCGACCTGCTGGCCGGCCTGTGCGGTGATCGGTCAGCGGGGGCCAGGTACGAAGCGGCAGTGGAGCTCGGCGCGCTCGCCTACGTGCCTGAGGAGTTCGCGCGCATCACCACATCCCGTCAACGATCAACTTGGCCAGGTCGGCCGCCCGGCGGGCGGGCACTGGCCGAGGAGATCCCGCCCGGGGAGATCTGGCCGCCGGCCGGGTAGCACCCCCCTGCGTTTTGTTACCCGGCCGGCGGTCCCCCGCACAGCCTCCGTCGGCGG
>JBOHHD010000428.1:0-6982 GCA_050700515.1 Pseudonocardiaceae bacterium | reverse complement strand
CAGCTACGCCTCGTGGGTTTCTCGCCGCGATCGAGCGCCGGCTGGCCGCGGGCGGATACGCACTGATCGCCGAGATCAAAAAGGCCAGTCCTTCGAAGGGGCTGATCCGCGCTGACTTCGATCCCCCCGCCCTGGCGCGTGCCTACGAGGCCGGTGGAGCCACCTGCCTCTCGGTGCTGACCGACACACCGTCGTTCCAGGGCTCGCCCGAGCATCTCGGGCAGGCGCGAGCGGCGGGGTCGCTGCCAGTGCTCCGCAAGGACTTCATGATCGACCCATACCAGGTGCTGCAGGCCCGCGTGTGGGGCGCCGACTGCATCCTGATCATCCTCGCGTTGGTCGAGGATCCCATGGCGCGGGAACTTGAGGACGCTGCGCTCGCCTACGGGATGGACGTCCTGGTCGAGGTGCACAACGAGGAGGAACTCGACCGGGCGGCCGGCCTGCGCTCCCGCCTGATCGGCATCAACAACCGCGACCTGATAACTTTCGAGACCACGCTCGCGACGAGCGAGCGACTCGCTCCCCTTGTGCCGTCGGAACGGGTCGTGGTCGGGGAGAGCGGGATCACCACTCCGGCCGATCTCGCGCGCCTCGCCGGGGTCGGCATCTCGGCGTTCCTCGTGGGGGAGAGCTTGATGCGCCAGCCGGACGTCGCATCGGCGACCAGCGCCCTGCTCGCGCCGGCGGTGGCCGTCTCGGAGAGCTCCCGTGCCTGAGTTGCCGCCCGTCAGCTGTCCGACCTTCGGGCCGCCGTCGACCCGATCCTGCTCTGGCGTCGGGCCCGGTCGTCGTCATGGCACTGTTGATTGCGTCGTCACGCTGGGGGGAAACGCTTGAGCATCGAATTCCTGTTGACGTCCTTCCTCGTCATCGTCACTCCCGGAACCGGCGTGCTCTACGTGATGGCATCAGGGCTGTCCCGCGGCATCCGGGCCAGTGTGATCGCCTCAGTGGGCTGCACGCTCGGCATCGTCCCGCACATGCTGGCGGCGATCACCGGTCTCGCCGCACTGCTCAACACCAGCGCCGTGGCGTTCCAGGTCCTTAAATACCTGGGCGTGGCCTATCTTCTTTATATGGCGTGGAGCACGCTGAGAGACAAGGGGGCGATGGCCGTCGAGGAGAACACGGAATCACTCACGGCCATGAAGATGATCGTCCGCGGTATCCTGATCAACCTCCTCAATCCGAAGCTCACGATCTTCTTCTTCGCGTTTCTGCCACAGTTCGTGAGCACCACTGAACCCAATTTGTTCCTACACCTGTCCGGGTTGAGCGCGGTCTTCATGCTGCTCACATTTATCGTTTTCGTCGGTTACGGAAAATTTGCCGCTTCGATTCGGAACCACGTGATCTCCCGTCCCCAGGTGTTGACCTGGATGCGGCGCGTCTTCGCGGGTGCGTTTGCCGCTCTCGGCGTGAGCCTCCTCGTATTCACCAACGGGTGACGGTCCCACCCCCGAACCACAACAGCTAAGGTGATCCGATGTACTTCCAGCACTCGAGCGAGATCTGGAGCGAGTTCCCCGAACTGGCCGCCGGTGTGCTCTTCGTCGACGGAATCAGCAAGGACGTGTCCGTCGCCGACCACCTGACGCCGTTCCAGCGCACGGCTGAAGCCCGGCTGGCAGTCTCTTCGGAAGGGGAGTTCCCGGAAATCCAGGCTTGGCGCCGGGCGTTCTCCACGATGGGCCTCAAGCCCACTCAGTACCGATGCGCCGCGGAGGCGTTGTTGCGCCGGTTCCGGAAGGAGGGGTCGCTTCCCGAGCTCCACCCCCTGATCGATCTCTGCAACGCCATGTCGCTCGCCTACGCGATCCCGGTGGCCGTGTTCGACGCATCGCGGATCAGCGACGGCCTCGAGGTCCGACACGCCGTCGGTGACGAGTCCTACCTGACCTTCTCCGGTCAGACCGAAACGCCGGAGGTCGGTGAAGTGGTGTTCGCCGACGGCGTCGGGAACGCGCACGCCCGGCGGTGGACGAACCGCCAGAGCGCCTACTCCGCCGCCCGCGACACAACATCCACGGTGCTCATCGTGGCGGAGGCGCTGCACGACTCGGCCCCCGCGGACGTGCGGGATCTGACCTCCACGATCGCCGACGAACTGAACACGATCTGGACGGTGAAGTCACACCAAGCCCAACTCAGCCGGTCCGCACCGCGCTTCGAATTCTGAGCGTGGTCTTACCGGTAGATCGGTGGCCGCAAGCAGCAGTGATTCAACGCTATGCGACCTTGGCATTGCCCTGGGGTCAGGATCACCTCGGCTCCGTTGTGCAGAGGTGGGGCAGGTTGGTCGCGAGAGTTCTTACCGTCGGTGCTCGCTGTAATACTGCCGGTTGCCGTGTGTCGAGCAGATCGGGGAGGGATTGCGGTGGAATCGGGGAGGTGGTTGTACGTGGCGGAGCCGGTGGCCGGACCGCCGGAGGGTTCCGGTGTGGGTGAGGTGATCCGCTGGTACCGCCAGCGGGCGGGGCTGACTCAACAGGACACCGCTGTGGTGTTGAACACCACGCAGTCCCGACTCTCGAAGATCGAGATTGGTGCTCTTCTGCTGGGGATCGACGAGCTGCGGTTCATCGCGGGCAAGCTGAGCATCCCGCTGGATCGGCTGGGCATCCTGCCGGACCGATCCGTGAGCGCTGCTGCTCAGCACGAGCAGGTCAGCGGCTCGCCCGGCACTCCCCTGGTGAGTCAGGAGCGGTGGCGGAGGGTGCGCGCCGAGCTCAATGCGAACCGGGCACCGCTCGGTGACCTCGCCGCCGAGCTGTACCCGAAGGTCCACCGGATTCCTGGGAGCGCGGCGCTCACCCGCCCGGAGTGGGTGCCTGCCGCGCCGGTCGAGATCGGGGACATCGAACTGTATTGGGTCGCCGATCCCGTCAGTCCGAACATCACCGGCGGGATCAGCCAATCCGAATCGGCCCGCCCGCTGGGCTCTGACGGCACCCGCTACAGCCGTTACTCCCAGGCTCTGCGCGATTTGGCCCGGCCGAAGCTGCTCGACAACCGGCTGAGCTACCGCCTGCTCGACGTCGAGTGGACCACGACCGGTGGACGGCTCGGATTCGGCTACACCAGCTACTTCGAGACCTTCGACGTGTGCGAGGCCACCGCACACGAATTCGCCGAAGCCTGGCTGCGCGCCGGACGCAAACGACCCAGCCTCGCCCATCTCCCGCTACGCCGACACCTCACCGACCCCTTCGACCTCACCGCCCGACCAGCACTGCTGAGCATCGGCACGCTAACCATCCGGCGCGATCCGATCGAGGGACACCGCATCTACCTGCACCAGCGGGACGCCAAGGCGGTGGCAGCCGGAGGGGGTCACCTACATGTCGTCCCATCCGGGGCCTTTCAGCCTGCTGGGCTCGCTCCGGCCCACCAGGTCAATGATTTTTCGCTGTGGCGCAATATTCAGCGAGAGTACTCCGAGGAGTTTCTCGGCAACCCCGAACACGACGGCAACTCAATGAACCCGATCGACTACGACCACGACGAACCATTCCGGTCCTTCACCGCCGCCCGGGAGGCGGGCGACTTCCGGATCTTCGCCACCGCTGTGGCGCTCTTCCCACTCACGCTGTGGGTTGAGCTGCTGACCATTGCCGTTATTGATGCTCCGGTCTTCGACCGGCTGTTCGCCGGCATGGTGAGCGTCAATGAGGAAGGCGCCGCTGTCAGCACCGAGGCCGGGCGGCCAGCGGTGGGCATCCCGTTCACCTCGGCGACCCGGGAGCGGCTCCGCATTGAGCCACTGTCTCCCATTGCGCGGGCGTGTATCGAGCAGGCTTGGCAGCACCGCCACCTGTTGCTGGCACGCTGAGCAGGTGCGAGTTCTGGTCACCGGGGCGACCGGCTTCCTCGGCCACGCAGTCACCGCCGCGCCCTAAGTGGATTGAGTGATACCGTGACTGCGCCGCAGCGATACACCAGGCTAGAAAAGGGGAAAGGAAGATGGACAGGGACGAAAATAAAAACGAGGACGACGATAAGGACAGGCCGGGAAGGCACGATGCCGAGCGCGAAGGCCACGTGCACGAGGACACCGCCAAGAGTATCGATCCCAGCAAGTACGGCCCCCAGCCCGATGACGACGAATGAGCACCTGGTGGCCGAACTCGAAGCTGCGCAGGCATTACCGGCATCCTGGCGGGATACGTTCCTGGCAGTGCCCCGGGAGCAGTTCATCCCTGCCCAGATATGGGCCAGTGACGGCAAGCGCGATGTGCCGCTGGACTATGACAGCCACCCGGATCGGTGGCGAGCTGCGGTCTATGGCAACACCACGCTGGTGACCCAGTTCGATGAAGGGGCCACGACCTGGCCTACCGTCGGCCGGCGGGCCACGAGTTCGGCCTCGGATCCGGATGTGGTGGTTGAGATGCTGGACTGTCTCGATGTCTGCAGCGGGCACCGGGTGCTGGAGCTCGGCACCGGGACCGGCTACAGCACCGCCTTGCTCGCGCGCCAGGTCGGTGCCGCCGGCGTCACCACGGTGGAGATCGACCCTGGGGTGGCCGATGCGGCGAAGGCGGCATTGCAGGCCCACGGCTACCCGGTGACCACCGTGGTCGGGGACGCCGCATTGGGATATCCGGCGAATGCGCCCTATGACCGGATCATCGCCACGGTCGCGGCCAGCTTGGGCGCCGTGCCCGCCGAGTGGCTCACCCAGACCCGGCCGGGCGGGGTGATCGTGACGCCAGTACGCACCGACTACGTCGGCAGCGGCGCGCTGGTGCGGTTCACCGTGCACGCCCAGGGCAGGGCCACCGGCTACCCGGTCAGCAAGGTCGCATTCATGCCATTACGCGCCCAGCGCACCCCCGACGCCGACCTGTCTTTTGTCGAGGTGGCCGATCAGGACGACAATGCCGAGTTCAGCCAGACCACGACCCCACCGTGGCTGGTCGCCACGACAGTCGATGTGCGGTGGGCCATCAGCACCCGGATCGCCCCATGCCGGTGGGGCCACCGGCCACCCACCGCCACCCGCCCGCAGCACCAGTTGTGGTTCGCCGATCACGCCACCGGATCGTGGGCCATCGCCCGATATGACCGCTGTGGCGGTCCCTACCCGATCCGCCAGCACGGCCCACGCCACCTCTGGGACGAGATCGACGACGCCTACCGGTGGTGGCGCGACCAGGGCGAGCCGCCGCTGACCCAGTGGCGGCTCAGTATCAGCCCCGACCAACAAACCACCAGCCTGGCCGCAACCCCCTGATCACGACCCCTCGGCTCGGCTGTGCAGAGTTGGAGCAGGTTGGTCGCGAGAGTTCTTACCGTCGGTGCTCGCTGTAATACTGCCGCTTGCGGAGTGTCGAGCAGATCGGGGAGGGATTGCGGTGGGATCGGGGAGGTGGTTGTACGTGGCGGAGCCGGTGGCCGGGTCAGGGCCGCCGGAGGGTTGTGGTGTGGGTGAGGTGATCCGCTGGTATCGCCAGCGGGCGGGGCTGACTCAGCAGGACGCCGCCGTGGTGTTGAGCACCACACAGTCCCGACTCTCGAAGATCGAGACCGGTGCACTCCCGCTGGGGATCGACGAGCTGCGGTTCATCGCGGGCAAGCTGAACATCCCGCCGGAGCAGTTGGGTATTTTGCCTGAAAGGTCGGCATCTGCCGTTGATCGGTTGGAGCAGGTCAGCGGCTCCTCCGGGACTTCGCTGGTAAGTCAGCAGCGATGGCGGGAGGTACGCGCCAAGCTCAACGCCCACCGGGCCCTGCTTGGTGATCTTGCCGCTGAGTTGTACCCGAAGGTCCACCGCGTTCCCGGCAGCACCGCGCTCACCTGTCCGCAGTGGATGCCGGTGGCGCCGGTCGAACTCGGGGACATCGAGCTGTACTGGGTCGCCGATCCCGCCAGGCCAAGCATCACCGGCGGGATCAGCCAGTCCGAATCAGCCCGTCCGCTGGCCACCAACGAAATCCGCTACGGGCGCTACTCCCAGGCTTTGCGGGACCTGGCCCGGCCGAAGCTGCTCGACAACCGGCTGAGCTACCGCCTGCTCGACGTCGAGTGGACCACGACCGGCGGACGGCTCGGATTCGGCTACACCAGCTATTTCGAGACCTTCGACGTGTGCGAGGCCGCCGCGCACGAGTTCGCCGAAGCCTGGCTGCGCGCCAGCCGCAAACGACCCAGCCTCGCCCATCTCCCACTGCGCCGACACCTCACCGACCCCTTCGACCTCACCGCCCGACCAGCACTGCCGAGCATCAATACGCTGACCATTCGCCGCGACCCGATCGACGGGCACTGCATTTACTTGCACCAACGGGACGCCAAAGCGGTAGCGGCTGCGGGGAACATGATCCATGTCATGCCTGCTGGCACCTTCCAACCGGCCGGGCTCGCCCCGGCTCACCAGGTCAATGATTTTTCGCTGTGGCGCAATATCCAGCGGGAGTACTCCGAGGAATTCCTCGGCAACCCCGAACACGACGGCAACTCGATGGACCCGATCGACTACGACCACGACGAACCATTCCGGTCCTTCGCCGCCGCCCGAGACGCGGGCGATTTCAGGATCTTCGCTACTGCGGTGGTGATCGAACCGCTAACGCTATGGGCCGAGTTGCTGACTATTGCCGTGATTGAGGCTCCGGTCTTCGACCGGTTGTTCGCCGGCATGGTGAGCGTCAATGAGGAAGGTGCCGCTGTCAGCACCGAGGCCGGGCGGCCGGTGGTGGGCATCCCGTTCACCTCGGCAGCCCGGGAGCGGCTACGGGCTGAGCAGATGTCCCCCATCGCCCGAGCGTGTATCGAGCAGGCTTGGCAGCACCGCCACCTGTTGCTGGCACGCTGAGCAGGTGCGAGTTCTGGTCACCGGGGCAACCGGCTTCCTCGGCCACGCGGTCACCGCCGCGCTGGTCCGCCATGGCCACGAACCCGTGGCCTTCGTACGCGGCAACCGGCCCTTGCCCGCTGACGCCGTAACGACCGTCCACGGGGATGTGTGTGACCTCG
>JBOHHD010000427.1:0-1960 GCA_050700515.1 Pseudonocardiaceae bacterium | reverse complement strand
CACACCCGGCACTACTACCCGGACACGACCCACCGCACCGGCGCGCCCAGCAACGACCGCACGCTGGACGCGTTCGCCATGTTCGAGCGTGGCGCCGAGCTGGGGGTGCGGTGGCCATTCGAGCTGGACGCGGAGCAGCGGACCGCGCTGGAGCGGCTGGCCGGTTCGATCCCGTACTTCGGCCGGGCGGACAGCGTGTGTGAGGGTTTCGTAACCGCCGAGTGGGAGCCGGAGTCGCACGACACCTGGGTGCCCCTGGATGTAGCCGACTCAGTGGCTGACGACGCCCGGGTGACGTCGGTACTGGCCCCGGAACGGCCGTTGCGGCTCGACTCGCTGCTCGCCCGACCCGTCGACGTGCGCAAGGGCAACCTGCTGTTCCCAGCCGGGACACATCTGCTCGCCTACCAACGCGCGGAGCAAGCGCCCAAGCCGCCCCCGCGACCACGCCGCCAGTCCTCAAAACCCACAGCGGTGCGGTTCAGCGTGCTGCAGGCCGGGCTGCCGCCGCAGACCGATTCGTTGATCTATACCGACCTGCTGCGCCAGAGCGCGCTCAGTAAACTCGCCCGGCTGCCGGAGGAACGCGTCCTGACCCAGCTCGCCGGCCGGACTGCCGACGGTGCGGCCATGGAGGGGCACGGGCATGCGCATTACCTGCCGCTGATCACCGACCGCAGGCTCGTCGGCCTGGTCGTCTGGGTACCCAAGGGGCTGCCCGAGGACGAACTGAAGGCGCTCACGAGCGTCGACCGGCTCTACACCCCAGCGAACCCGGACTGGCGGCTCACCATCCGAGTAGCCGGAATCGGCACACCGGCTGACGTCGCGTCCGAGCTGATGACCGCCCAGCGGCCCACCGCTGTCTGGCGCTCGTGGACGCCGTTCACCCCGTCGTTCTATCCCAAGCGCAACGCCGACTGGCCCGGCTTCCTCAACGCCGAGGTCACCCGCGAGCTGAGAAATCGTGGCCTGCCGCCGCCACGCTCGGTGACGCCGCTGGACCAGGAGTGGCAGCCGTGGCGGCGCTACCGCCCGTCCGCCCGGATGCGCCGCGATCCCCGTCAGGGCCAGGCCACCCGCGCCTCGGCGTTCCTGCGCATCGAGCTCACCGAGCCGATACCCGGACCGCTCACCCTGGGCCACCTGAGCCACTTCGGTCTCGGCCTGTTCGTCCCGGAGTCTTGAGCGGTGGACTCGTGCCGACTCCTGGCTCGGGATGGTCAGGGATGTCGTCCGGGTAGCCTGCCTGGATTGGGCACTACTTCCGTAAGCCCTGCTTCCGGCCCTCGCAGCCGGACCCCATTGAGGCGCTGCGAGTTCGCTGCGGGTCAGCCTCTGCTCCTGCCTTCTCCGCGGCGCCTGGTTCAGCCCCGTTGGCCGAAGGAGGCAGCATGACCACCCCTCACCGCCGTCCGCACCTACCCCTCAGATAGCGATGATCATTGCGAGTGGTCCGGTGCACCCATCCACCCCCGGGGGCCGCCCGCATGCAGTCAGGCCCCGTTGAATCGTCCGGCGCCGCTCGCTGATCGGAGAGATCCAAAACGCCGAGTAGTCAACTCCATCGTCTCAAAGACGGCGTCTCAGTACCGCTCGCCTCCTCCGCGCAAGTGGTTGAGCCCCGCTCGACGGACCCGGTCACTATCCGACCCACTTCGGAACCCCTAGCGTCGCGCGCCACACCGGGAGGTTCCTAACCTGACGCCGGCGTGTCATCCCATTATCTGAGATAGTCTCTTTGTGGTTGCTTACTTTGCGTGATATACCCTGGTCCGGCAGGGCAACTTCCGGTCTTTGCGACCGGACCCCATTGAAGCACATGGCGGATCGCGTCAAAGGGGGACGCGACGGGCAACTTCCGGTCTTTGCGACCGGACCCCATTGAAGCCACCAGCTCGCCGACGTCGTGTGTCCACCGGTGGCGCAACTTCCGGTCTTTGCGACCGGACCCCATTGA
>JBOHHD010000426.1:0-4482 GCA_050700515.1 Pseudonocardiaceae bacterium | reverse complement strand
GTCCGGGTCAGGACAGGTAGGAAACCTCCGGCCCCGGCTCGGTCGAGCACCTCCGCCCTGGTCACCGCCGAGGGCCGGAGCCCGGCCAGATCGTCGTCGAAGGCCCGGTCGATGAACCCCGCCGCCGCAACCCCGTCACCCAGCTCGGCCCGGGTGAACGGCCAGAGCGTGAGCGCCTCCATCCGGCCGGCCAGCGAGTCCGCGAGCTTCGGCGCGCCGAGCAACCTGGTCGATCCGGTGAGCAGGAAACGACCCGGGAGCCGCTCGCGGTCGACCTCTGCCTTGACGGCCAGCAGCAACTCGGGCACTCGCTGTGCCTCGTCGTTGCCGACGAGCCCGCTGCGCCCGCTGACGAATCCCACCGGATCGGCCCTGGCGGTATCGAGGATCGTGGCGTCATCGAGGGTGAGCCAGGTCCCCGCACGGTCGTCCACCACGTGTTCGGCCAGAGTGCTCTTGCCTGCTTGGCGGGGACCGGCCACGACCACCACCGGGGTGTCCGCCAGCGCCTCAGCAAGGGGACCGGCCAGCATCCGATGCCGATACATACCTGAAGGCTAACCGGAGCTGTGCGATCCGCGCCTACCGACCCTGCAAAACGCGGCCGCACACCCTGCAAAACGCGGAGCCGGTCACTGCCATTCGCGGGCAGGAGTCAATGGACCCAGCGCGTCGCCCACAATGTCATGACCTTGTGTCAGGTGCACGATCTCACCGCGGCCGACCTCCCCCTCGGACTCCGCCTGTTCCGGATCTCCGACCGCTTGAACACTCGTGGGGTGCTGCATGCCGCCACCGCGATCAATCGTGGTATTCCGACAATTGTCAGCCCAGAAAAGGCGTTCGACGACGTGCCCCCACTCGAACGCCTCGATCCCGGGCAGGCCACGGCGCAGCTGTGATCCGCGACGTCGCTCGGCTCGTCAGCTTCGCGTGATCACCACAGTGTGGAACATCGTCAGGTCGAGGAGGCCCGGAATGACTTCGGACGACAGGTTGGCCGCTGAGCGGTTTCCCCGCTCGTCGAAGTATCACCCCGAGTGGGTGCTCGCGGGGGTGAGTGGCGGGGCGAACGCGTTGTGGTTGACGGAGTGGCTGGCCGAGGCGATCGGGTTGCGGCCCGGTATGCGCGTGCTGGACCTCGGTTGCGGGCGCGGCACGTCGTCGATCTTCCTGAACCGTGAGTTCGGCGTGCAGGTCTGGGCCACCGACCTGTGGTTCGACGCCGCGGAGCGGCTGACGCGGATCCGGGACGCCGATGCGGAGGACGGGGTGTTCCCGATTCACGCCGATGCCCGGTCGCTGCCGTTCGCCACCGACTTCTTCGACGCCGTGGTCAGCATCGACTCCTTCGTCTATTACGGGACCGACGATCTGTACCTGAACTACCTCACCCGCTTCGTCAAGCCGGGCGGACCGATCGGGATCGCCGGGGCCGGGCTGGCCCAGGAGATCGACGGCCCGGTTCCCGAGCATCTCCAGCCGTGGTGGGAACCGAGCATGTCCTGCCTGCATTCGGCTCGGTGGTGGCGCCGGCACTGGGAGCGTAGCGGCATCCTGGACGTCGAGCTGGCCGATACCCTCCCCGACGGATGGCGGGTCTGGCTCGAGTGGCAACGCGCGGCGTCCCCGGACAATCGCGTGGAGATCGAAGCCGTGGAAGCCGACCGCGGTCGCTACCTCGGCTACGTCCGGGTCGTCGGACGGCGCCGGACCGACGCCGAGCTCGACGACCCCATCGTGTCCCTGCCCGTCGAGTACACCCCAAAGCCTCTGTTTCGCGACTAGCCACACAGATGCGGCCGGCAACAGACCACGCTGGCGGTCAGGTGATCTGGTCGCCGTCGATCACGCTGGCGTGGGCGGCGATGATCCGCCAGCCGTGGTCGTCGTCGTGGATCCAGGTGCGGGTGTAGCGCAGCCGCGCGGCGAACGGCGTACCGGCGAACGTGGCCTCCACCGCGCCGAGGAACCAGGTGACCCCGGTCCGCCCCTCGACGAGCACGGTCAGCTCTTCTTCCTCGACCTTCGTCACGACCTGGTGCCCTGAGCGGTGCACCTGCAGATCATCCTGCTTGGTGTAGCACTTGCCGTCCGACCCGAAGGTGAAGAGGAGCCGATCGTCGAGCAACCGGTCCAACTCCGCGACGTCGCCGGCGAGCTGGGCCGCCTGGAGACGACGCTCGGCGGCGCGCAGCTCATCGACGCGATTGTGCTCAACCATGAGGGTCTCCTCTCCTCATCCGAGGGCCAGTATCGCGTAATGGGAATTGATTCATCAGCGTTCTTCAGGGGTGAGCCGCCGGTGAGGCGAACGCACGGTTAGCACCCACGAACGGTGGGTATATCCGCGTTGTGCCCGAGAACTCGAGGCGTAGCCGATCGGTGCGGCCCACCGCAGCGGCTCCTTCCCCCGACGCGGACCGCTCCGTGGGCACCGATCGCCGACGTGAACCGAATCGCGGCGACCAGGTGCCGGTCCGCACGATCCTGACCACCATTGGGTTGGTGCTCGCGGCTGCGCTGGCCCTGCTGATCGTCTACGAGGCGCGGCGGGTGTTGATCTGGGTGGTCATTGCGGCGTTCTTCGCGGTCGCGCTCTACCCGGTGGTCAACTGGGTGCAGACCCGGGTCACCTGGTGTCGGCGGTCGTTGGCCACCCTGCTGGTCTTCCTGCTCGTGGTCCTTGTTCTGGGTGGCCTCGTCGCGGTGTTCGCGGTACCGCTGGCCCGGGAGGGCACGGCGTTCGCCGGCCAGCTGCCTGCGTTGTTGGCGGACGCGCGGGCCGGACGGGGACCGGTGGGGGAGCTGCTGACCCGGATCAACGCGGAGCAATATGTGGATCAGTACCAGGATCGCATCGGGGAATTCGCCTCCGGGCTCGGCACCGCGGCGCTGTCCTTCGCGCGCAGTGTCGCGACCGGCGTGGCCGCCGCGGTGACGATCTTCATCCTGGCGTACCTCCTGGTCCTGGAAGGCCCAAAGATCACCAGCGGTACGCTCGCCCTGTTCCCACCCAGCCGGGCACATCGGATCCGGCACGTCGCGGCCGACTGCGCGAAGACGATCACCGGTTATCTGTCGGGCAACCTGCTCATCAGCTTTATCTGCGGTTCGCTGACCTACGTGGTACTGGTGATCGCCGGAGTGCCGTTTGCCGGACTCATCGCGCTGTTCGTTGCGATCGCCGATCTCATTCCGTTGGTCGGCGCCACCATCGGCGCGCTGATCGCGGGTATCGCCGCCTTCGTCCACTCGGTTCCGGCGGGAATCACAGTGATCATTTTCTTCATCGTGTATCAGCAGGTGGAAAATCACCTGCTGCAACCGCTGATCCTGTCCAGAACGGTGAAGCTGAATCCGCTCACCGTCCTGGTCGCCATCCTCATCGCCGTCGAGCTGGCCGGAATTCTGGGCGCGCTGCTCGCCATCCCCGTCGCCGGCATCATTCAGGTTGTCGTTCGCGACATCTGGGATCACCGTCACGGACAACTCAAACCGGAACCGACCCTGGGCGAGGACAAGACACCCGTGTCCACGATCGCTTCGACCTCGGCGCCTCCCCATGCCCCCTGACCAGGGGCCGGTCTCCGATGACGATCACTGGGCGGGCGGAGCTCCGGGTTCTTCCCGCAGCGCCACGGCTAATAGCTGATGTGCTCATCGATCAGCCGCGTTCTTTAAGCGACCTCAGCCGGTCACTGTGCTTGTCGAGGTTGCGGACCTGAGTCGAGTCGGCGCCGAAGGCAACAGCCAGGAGCGGTCGGACCGATTCGAGTTCGGCCAATGCGTCGTCGGCACGTCCGGCGGCGGCGAGCATCTGGGCGAGAGCGAAACGAGCGCCGAGAACCTTGTCCGCCTCCTCGTCGCCCGCGGCGCCGGCGTGGTGCACGGAGAACCGTAGCTGCGGCAGGGCTTTGTCCGGCTCGCCGATCTCGGCGTAGGCGTGCCCTGCGTGGTAGGAGCTGTCGAGGACGAAGGCGTCCGAGGGCGCCAGGTACCGGCGGTAGTCGCGTCCGACGACGTCGAACAACGGCGCCGCGCGCGTGTACTCCCCGGCGTAGAACAGCGCGGCCGCCAGGAAGTGGCGCAACCGCAGCTGGACGAAGGGGTCGTGGCCGGCGCGTTCGACGCCGTCCTCGAGGAGTCTGATCGCCTCAGCCGGCCGGTCGTTGTCGAGCAGCGCCTTGACGTTGGCCTGCAGCTGCACTGCCTCGGCCTCAGTGATCGCACTGCGCCGTCCGGGTTGCCGCCGCGGCGGGGAGAGCAACGGCCGGCGGAACGGCCGTGTCGGGTCGCGGTCGTCATCCCCGGCCGTTTCGTCCGCCTGGGATGCCAACGGCACGAGTGCGGAATAGACCGCCTCAGCCGACGGCCGCGCGTGCGGCTCCTTGGCCAGCATCGCGGCGACCAGTTGCGCCGACGTCGGCGGGAACGTCGGCCCGCCGCTCCCGCATCGACGGTGCCGACGATTGGAGGTGG
>JBOHHD010000425.1:0-17611 GCA_050700515.1 Pseudonocardiaceae bacterium | reverse complement strand
CCTCGGCCCAGGTGCTCACCACCGCACCGACCCGGTTGCCACCGCCGCGGGTGAGGTGCACGACCGCGGCACAGGCGGCCACGGCCAGCTCTCGCTTGTCGCAGTCGGTGGTGCCGAAATCCAGGCTGGCCGACAGGTCCACGGCCAGCCAGGTTTCCAGCTCCCGATCCGCGACGGTGTCCCGGATGTGCGGTTCCAGGGTGCGCGCCGTGACGGCCCAGTCCATTCGGCGGACATCGTCGCCGGGTTGGTAGGGCCTGGCCTCCCCCGGCTCGCTGCCCGGCCCCGGCACCAAGCCGATGTGGTTTCCCTGCAGCAGCCCGTCCAGCCGACGGGCCACCGTGAGTTCCAGGGCACGCAGCGCCACCTCCATGCGCCCGTCCCGTAATGCGGGCGGGGCCCAGCTGTGGCGCTCATCCGGGCCGGTCCGGGCGGTCATCTCAGTCGGGCCAGCATCCGGTCAGCTCCGACCCGCCACCCCGGCCACGGCCCCTGAGCCATGCACCGGTGGGTCTGTCGTCGAGGGACGAGCCGACACCTGCGGCAGCGGCACCGTCTGCAGCACTCGGGTAACGATGTGCTCCACCGGGACCCCGTCGGCCAGCGCATCGTAGGAGAGCACGAACCGGTGCCGCAGCACGTCGGGCGAGACATCCACCACGTCCTGGGGCAGGACGTAATCCCGTCCGCGGATCAGGGCCAGCGCGCGGGCCGCCGCAACGATGCCCAGAGTCGCCCGGGGCGAGGCGCCGTAGGCCACCCACCCTGCCACGTCGGACAGGCCGTGTTCGGCGGGCACGCGGGTGGCCACCACCAGGCGCACGACGTAATCAACCAACGCATGGTGCACGAAGACCTGCGCGGCGACCTCTTGCAACCGGGCCAATTCGCCCGGGTCGAGTACCCGGTGGGGCTGCGGGGGGTGCACCCCCATCCGGTAGACGATCTCCCGTTCCTCCTCGACAGAGGGATAGTCCACCTGGAGCTTGAAGAGGAACCGGTCGCGCTGCGCCTCGGGCAGGGGGTAGACCCCTTCGTTCTCGATCGGGTTCTGTGTGGCCAGCACGAGGAACGGCTCGGGCATGGGGTGCGTCGTGCCGCCGATCGACACCTGCCGCTCGGCCATCACCTCCAGCAACGCCGACTGCACCTTGGCGGGAGCGCGGTTGATCTCATCGGCAAGCACGAAGTTGGCCACCACCGGGCCGAGTTCGACGTCGAACTGTTCCCGTCCCGGCCGGTAGATCCGGGTACCGAGGATGTCGGAGGGCACCAGGTCGGGGGTGAACTGAATCCGGGAGAACGAGCCACCCACCACCCGGGCCACCGTCTCCACGGTGAGGGTCTTGGCCACCCCGGGCACGCCTTCCAGCAGCAGGTGCCCACGGGCCAGCAGGCCGACGAGCATCCGTTCGACGAGCCGGTCCTGGCCCACGATGATCCGTTTGATCTCGAAGACCGTCCGCTCCAGCAACTGAGCATCTCGTGCCGGGGTGGTCGGGGGAACGCCATTGCCTGCCGGAGCGGGGGGCGGCGCCCCGCCGTCGGCTTCACTCACTGGCCCTCCTCGGGCACGGCATCGGATTGGACGAGGGTGCACGGGACGACCCTCGGTGATTTCCCTCGCACACCAAACCGCTGTGTCGGTGTGGCGGCGGTGAAGGCACCGACTCACAGTATCCGGGTGACGGAGGGCAGCAGGCCGCCGTAGCGCACCGCAGTGACGCGGACCGCGGATCCCGAGTACGGCGCCTCGATCATCTGCTCGTTACCAAGGTAGAGCGCGACGTGGTGGATTCGTCCGCTCGATCCCCAGAACAGCAGGTCGCCGGGGCGCTTGTGCTCCACCGACACATGGCGTCCCGCCTCGTACTGCGCGCCGCTGTAGTGCGGCAACGAGTAGCCGAGCGCGGCGGCGAAGGCGTAGATGATCAGCCCGGAGCAGTCGAACCCCACCGTGCGGTAGTCGCCGTGCGAGTCCCCGACACCGCCGTCCCGGATACCGGTGGTGGGCCCGTCGGCGTCACCACCGCCCCACGAGTAGCGAACCCCGCGCTGCGCCATGGCCCGGTCGATCACGTCCTGAACCAGACCGGCAGAGCCGGACTCGGCTGCCCGGGGTGTCGGCGCCCGATCGCCCTGGATGGTCCATTGCCGGTAGTGATAGCGCCCCTCGAGGAGTCCGGCCAACGCTTGTTGTGCCTCGGCGAGCCGGCGCTCGAGGTCGGATTCGCGCGCTTGAAGCGCAGCGGTCTGCGCGCTCTGCGCGGACTCGGCCACGATCACGGCCTGATAGGTGGTCTCAGCTGCTCCCTCGGCCTCCGCCGGCGCCCGCTCGGCCGAGCGGGCGAGGGCCAGCGCATCGCGGGCTCGGGCATCCTTGTCGGCCGCCTGGGCGCGAGTCCGGCGTACGTTCTCCAGCGCGTCGAGCTGCCAACCCCCCACCGCGTCCAGGAGCTCTCCCTTGGCCAGCAGGTCCTGTGGACTGGGCGACCCCAGGAACGCCGAGAGGGAACCGATCGTGCTGCCCTGCCGGTAACTCGCGGCGGCGAACCGATCGACCAACCGCTGTGCCTCGGTGAGGTGTACGGCGGCGGCCTCGGCCGCAGCGCGCGCAGTGTCGGCTGCGATCCGTACGTCTGCGGCGGTCACCCGGGCGTGCTCCAGATCGATGAGCGCTTTGTTGGTCTCCTCACGCTTGAGCGCGACCTCGGACTGCACCGCCAGCAGCGCGGCATCGGCCGCAGCAACCTGATCGGCCAGAAGGCCAATGAGTCCGGTGGTGGTATCAACCCGATCCCGTTCGGCGTCGAGCTCGTCGTCACCGGGATTCGGTGGCGGCGACGGCAGGGCGCCAGCAGTGGCTGACTGCTCAAGTAGAGCCATGGTGGTGAGCAACACCACTGCCAGGACACGACGGGCCGAACAGCGCCGTGATCGGATACGCACACCATCTCCCCCGGGCCGCCGTCTCGGTTGCCGGTCCCCCCTCCCCCGCGCGGGGGCGAACCGGCGTCAAGCGGCCATCCGGGTGCACGCTGCCACTTCTCCCTCAGAACATGCCAGCTCCCTCATCCACCCCTGGCGCAACATCCGCCGGATGAGTCACCAACCTTCAGGTGGGGAAGCATGCGCCGGTGAGTGGCTGCCTCAGTTCACCTGGCGCTGCATGCCCTCCCAGTACTGCTGGCGTAGCTTGAACTTCTGGATCTTCCCAGTGGCGGTGCGGGGGATCTCGCGCCGGAATTCCACCGAGGTCGGCGCCTTGTACCCGGCCAGCCGGTCCTTGCAATGCCTGATGATCTCGTCTTCGGTGGCGTGCTCACCGTCGGCCAGCACCACCAGCGCCTTGATCGTCTCGCCCCACCGCTCGGAGGGGACGCCGATCACCGCGACCTCAGCCACCGCGGGGTAGCTGAACACGCAGTCCTCCACTTCGATCGAGGAGACGTTCTCACCACCGGTGATGATCACGTCCTTCCTCCGGTCGGAGATCGAAAGATGGCCCTGTTCATCCACCGATCCGCCGTCCCCGGTGCGGAACCAGCCGTCCACCAGCACCTCATCGGTGGCTTCGGGGTTGTCCCAGTAGCCATCCATGACCACGTTGGACCGCGCCAGCACTTCCCCGGACTCGGACGTGGCGATCTGCACACCCAGCGCCGGCGCGCCGGCGCGGGACAGCCGGCGGGCGCGGACCTCCGCGGACAACTCGTCATCGGCCGGGGCGCTGCGGTTGAATGTGAGCATCGGTGAGGTCTCGGTGAGTCCGTAGATCTGGGTGAACTCCCAGCCCAGCTCTTCACTGATCCGCAGGATGGTCTTGGTGGGTGGTGGCGCGCCCGCGCAGACCAGCCGTACCACACCGCGACCGGGGATCTCCCCAGCCCAATCCGCGGCGGCGTCGAGCACCGCATTCCACACCGCGGGGGCGCCGCACATCAGCGTCACGCCGTGCTGGGCGACCCGGCGCAGGATCTCGGTGCCGTCCACCTTGCGCAGCACGACCTGTTTGGCCCCCAGCCCGACCAGGCCGAAGGGCATGCCCCAGCCGTTGCAATGGAACATCGGCAGCGTGTGCAGGTAGACGTCGCGCTCCCAGGCCCGGATGTGCATCGCGAAGGTGACCGCATTGATCCAGATGTTGCGGTGGGTCAGCTGCACGCCTTTGGGCCGCGCAGTGGTGCCCGAGGTGTAGTTGATCGTGGCCGTGGCGTCCTCGTCCGGCTCGGCCCACCGGCGAGGTTCGGTGTCGAAGCGCATCAGGAGTTCGTCGGTCTGCTCGCCCAGCAGGAAGCGGTGCGGCGCCGCCACCGCGCCCAGCGCCTCGTCGAGCTCGGGATCGACCAGCAGCACCGACGCACCGCTGTGTCCGACGATGTACGCCACCTCATCGGGATGGAGCCGGAAGTTCACCGGTACGCAGATCCGGCCGCTGGCCGGCACGGCGTGCAACAGTTCCAGCAGCCGGGCCGAATTGTGGCTGACCACGGCCACCCGCTCGCCCTGGTCCACCCCGAGCGCGTCCAGGCCGGACTGCCAGGCGCGCACTCTGCTGCCCAGCTCCTGATACGTCGAACTCGGCCCCGAGAGGGCGGATGCAGTGGATTCGTCCATGGTTTCGTCCATGGGTTCGTCCACGATCGCGGTCGACGCCCCGAAGGTGGCCTCGCCCCGGGCGAGGAAGTCGGCAACGGTCAGGGGTACCCGCATGGTTTCCACCTCTCGGCGCCTCTGACTACAATGCGCACTCGATCGGTGCCGGTATGCTCCACAGGCATTCCGGCCGGTCCGGTCGAGACGCAACATTACTGAAACAAGCCAACCACCGGAGATACCCAACCTGACAGCGTGGGACGGGACAGGGTGGGACGGTGCAGACGAGCGCAGCTCCCCAGGCGGGCTCGGGGAGGATCGTGTCCGGAACCCTATCGGACGGGCGTACTGTTCAAGCGCGAGGGCAGCCTGGGGGTCGGGGCGACCGATGGTTCAGACTCGTTTCGTCGATGCCCGCCACCACCCTTACCCTCGTCACACACAGGAGTTGCCCATGACTCGAGCAGCGCGCAGCGCCGACAGCTTCGGCGCCCACGGTTCCCTTGCGGTCGGTGATACCCCTTACGAGATCTTCCGCTTGGCTGCGCTTGATGCAGCGATAGGAACATCCTGGCGCGTGCTGCCTTACAGCCTGAAGGTGCTGCTGGAGAATCTGCTACGCCTCGAAGACGGTATGGATATCACTCGCGAACACATCGAGGCCGTTGCTCGCTGGGAAGCTCACGCCGAACCCGCTACCGAGATCCAGTTCACTCCGGCTCGAGTAATCATGCAGGATTTCACCGGAGTCCCCTGTGTCGTGGACCTTGCCACCATGCGCGAAGCGGTCACCGAACTCGGGGGGGACCCGCAGGCGGTGAATCCGCTCGCCCCTACCGAACTGGTCATCGACCACTCTGTTATCGCGGATTTCTTCGGCAGTTCGGACGCGTTCGAACGCAATGTCAACCTTGAGTACCAACGCAACGGGGAGCGCTATCAGTTCCTGCGCTGGGGCCAGGGAGCGTTTGACGAATTCAAGGTCGTGCCCCCGGGCACCGGCATCGTGCATCAGGTCAATATCGAGCACCTGGCACGCGTCGTCATGACGAGAAACGGGCAAGCATATCCCGATACCGTGGTGGGCACCGACAGTCACACCACGATGGTCAATGGGCTGGGCGTACTGGGTTGGGGCGTCGGTGGCATCGAGGCCGAGGCGGCGATGCTCGGCCAGCCGGTGTCCATGCTCATCCCGCAGGTACTGGGATTCAAACTCACCGGCGCCATCCCCGCGGGGGCGACCGCCACCGATGTCGTGCTCACCATCACCGAGATGCTGCGCCGCCACGGCGTGGTCGGCAAGTTCGTCGAGTTCTACGGCGAAGGCGTAGCGGGCGTGCCGTTGGCCAACCGGGCCACCATCGGCAACATGAGCCCGGAATTCGGCTCCACCTGCGCGATCTTCCCGATCGATGCGGAGACCATCCGTTATTTGACACTCACCGGGCGCTCACCGGAACAGGTTGCCCTGGTTGAGGCCTACGCCAAGGAGCAGAGCCTATGGCATGACCCGACCCCGGAGGCCACGTACTCCGATTATCTGGAGCTGGACCTGTCCACTGTCGTCCCCTCCATCGCCGGCCCCAAACGCCCCCAGGATCGCATCGCGCTGTCCGAGGCCAAAAACGCATTCCGCCACGCGCTGGTCGACTACGCCTCCTTTGCGACATCTACGGTGGACGAAGCCGGCGTCGAGTCATTCCCGGCCAGCGATGCACCTGCGGTGAGTATGGGTAACGGCGGCGGCGAGCCCCGCCCCACCCTCTCCGCCGCGGCCGGTTCCCACGGACGGACCAGTAGACCCACCGTGGTGCGCATCCCCAACGGCGCCGGCTACGAGATCGACCACGGCTCGGTGGTGATCGCGTCGATCACTTCGTGCACCAACACGTCCAATCCGTCGGTGATGCTCGGCGCCGCACTGCTGGCGCGCAACGCGGTGGATCGCGGCCTGGCCGCCAAACCGTGGGTGAAGACATCGATGGCACCCGGCTCCCAGATCGTCACCGACTACTACGAGAAGGCCGGCCTGTGGCCGTACCTGGAGAAACTCGGATATCACCTGGTGGGTTACGGCTGCACCACCTGTATCGGCAACTCGGGGCCGCTACCCGAGGAGGTGGCACAGGCCGTGCGCGATTCCGACCTCGCGGTGGTCAGTGTGCTGTCGGGCAACCGCAATTTCGAGGGCCGGATCAATCCGGATGTGAAGATGAACTACCTCGCCTCGCCACCACTGGTCATTGCCTATGCACTGGCGGGCACGATGGACTTCGACTTCGACAGCGATCCGCTAGGGCACGACAAGGACGGCAAGCCGGTCTATCTCGCCGACGTCTGGCCCACGGCCGAGAAAATCCAGCACGTGATCGAGGCCACGATCAGCCAGGAGATGTTCACCAAGGACTACGCCGACGTCTTTACCGGGGATTCCCGGTGGCGCTCGCTGTCCACCCCGGAGGGCAAGACCTTCAGCTGGGACCCGGAGTCGACCTACGTCCGCAAGCCGCCGTACTTCGACGGTATGACCGCGCACCCGCAACCGGTACAGGACATCACCGGCGCTCGGGTCCTGGCACTGCTGGGTGACTCGGTGACCACCGATCACATCTCCCCTGCCGGGGCGATCAAAACGGACTCCCCCGCAGGGCGTTACCTCATCGAGCACGGCATCGGGCGGAGTGATTTCAACTCCTACGGATCCCGTCGAGGCAACCACGAGGTGATGATCCGAGGCACGTTCGCCAATATTCGGCTGCGCAACCTGCTCCTGGACGGCGTCAGCGGCGGCTACACCCGTGACTTCACGGCCGGCGGCGAGCAGGCGTTCATCTATGACGCGGCGCAGAACTACGCTGAGGCGGGTATCCCGCTGGTCATCATCGGTGGCAAGGAATACGGATCGGGGTCCTCGCGGGACTGGGCGGCCAAGGGCACCCGACTACTGGGGGTGCGAGCGGTGCTCGCCGAGTCCTTCGAGCGCATTCACCGCTCCAACCTGATCGGGATGGGGGTGCTTCCCCTGCAGTTCCCGGCGGGTGTATCGGCCTCGTCGCTGGGCTTGGACGGCACGGAGGTCTTCGACATCACCGGTGTCACCACGCTGAACAACGGCACCATTCCGCCCAGCATTCACGTCACGGCGACCCCCGAGGGCGATCAACCGGTGGAGTTCGATGCGGTACTACGCATCGACACCCCCGGTGAGGCGGATTACTACCGCAACGGGGGAATCCTGCAATACGTGCTGCGCGCCATGGTGCACCGCACTGCATGACCATGGTGCACCGCACTGCGTGAGCGTTCACCGCGCGGGTGGTGGTGTGCTGTCCCGGACGATGAGCTGCGGGGCCAGCAGCAGCCCTGGCGAATTCGCCAGAACCGGCACCGCGGCGCCGTCGAGCAGCCGGACCGCCCGACGAGCCATTTCCTCGACGGGTAGCCGGACGGTGGTCAACGCCGGCCGGATGGCCGTGCACACCGCAGAGTCGCCCACGCCGATGACGGCCACATCCGGACCGGGCCGCAGGCCGCGCTCGGTGATGGCGTGCACCGCACCCAGCGCCAGCTCGTCGCTGGCCGCAATGACCGCGGTGGGACGGGGGTCGGTGGCGAGCAGCTGAGCGGCACCTGCTCGCCCCCCGACGATGCCGTCCACCGCCCGAGCGAGGAACTGTTCGGCGTCGGGCAGGCCCATTGCCCGGCAGGCCCGCCGCCAGCCGGTCACCCGATCCTCGGCCGCTCCCGCTCCGGGGGGGCAGCCCAGCAGCGCGATCTGGCGGTGCCCGCGACTGTGCAGATGCTGCACCGCGGCTTCGATACCTGCCGCGTGGTCGGCGTCCACCCACGGACCGGCCTGCTCGCCGGTCCAGATCCGTCCCACCGAGGTGAACGCCACGCCACGGCGGGCCAACCAGGCGTGCCGGGCATCACCGGGCACTACGTGCGAGAGCACGAAACCGTCGACAACACCGTGCGAGAGCAGTTCCTCGTAGGTGGCCAGCCCCTCCCGGCTGGGCGGCGCGGTGAACAGCAGCAACTCGCGTCCGGACGTCTCAGTGGCCTGACAGAGCGCGGGCAGGAATCGGTCGGCCAGTCCGCCGGAGCCGCCCGGGGGGAGGCCGTAGCCCAGAGCTCCCGCGGCGCGAGTGCGCAAGCTACGGGCATGCCGGTCCGGCCGGTAGCCCAACGCCACTATCGATTCCTGAACCCGGCGCAACGTCTCCGGACGCAGCTTGCCGGGCGCGTTGAGCGCGTTGGACACGGTTTGCCGGGACACCCCCGCATGCCCGGCGACCACCTGGAGAGTCACCGAACGGCCGAGCCCCGCTATTTCTTCGGGCATAACCTCACCTCCCCCACGCGGCAATGCCGCACATCAAAGCTGATCAAACTCGTACCGGTGGGCGTGTCACCCCAGCTCGCCCCGTGCCAGCAACGATCACATTCGGTGACAATCCTGTCAACGCAGTGTGCGCCCAGCGGTCAGGATGCTGCGGCGAGCACCAAGGCGAACCGATCATCGAGATCGGTCCACCAGGCCCGTTCGGCGAATCCGTACTCGGCCAGCTCGGCCGCCAGTCCCGTGCGCCGGAACTTGTCCGACACCTCCGTGATCATTTCCTCCCCGGTGGCGAACTGCACGGTCATGTCCACCGCGGGCAGCCGGACGATCATCGCCCGACGGGCCCGCAGCCGCATCTCGATCCACTCCCGCTCGGTGTTCCACACCGCCACATGGTCGAAGGCCGCCAGGTCGAAGTCGGCCCCGAGCTCGCGGTTGAGCACCGCCAGCACATTACGGTTGAACTCGGCCGTCACGCCTGCGGCGTCGTCGTAGGCAGGCACCAGTACGGCGGGATCAGTGACCAGTCCGGCGCCGAGCAGCAGCAGCTCACCCGGCTTCAGCACGGCGCGCAGCGCGCTGAGAAAGCCGGTCCGCTCGGAAGGCATCAGATTGCCGATCGTGCCACCCAGGAAAGCCACCAGCCGGCGTCCCGTCCGGTCGCCGGGCAGCAGCTCCAGATGCCGGGTGAAGTCGCCGACCACGCCGTGCACGGCGAGCGAGGGATACTCCTGGGCTACCGCGGTCATCGCGGCCCGCAACGCCGACTCCGACACGTCCAGCGGCACGAAGCGCTCCAGCGACCCGATCGCGGTGAGCGCGTCGAGCAGCAATCGGGTCTTCTCCGAGGATCCCGAGCCGAGCTCCACGAGGGTGTTCGCGGCCGCCAGTCCGGCGATGTCGGCGGCACTGTGCCGCAGCAGTTCCCGCTCCGTCCGGGTCGGGTAGTACTCGGGCAGCATGGTGATCTGCTCGAACAACTCGCTGCCCCGGGCATCGTAGAACCACTTGGGCGGCAGCGACTTGGGAGCGCGGGACAGTCCGACGCGCACGTCGTGATACAGCGCGTCGGCGGCATCGGAGTCGGACAGGTGGATCTCCAGCACGGGTACGGTCATGGCTCCTCGACAACGTGGGGAGGGATCGGAACGACGTCCACGGTGGACGGTGTCGCGGTAAGCAGATGGCCATCAGGAATCGGTTGCCACCCGGTGGATCGGTCGGTGGGCTCGGAGCAGACCAGCACCGCCCCTGCGCTCGCCCGGACCCACAGGGCGTGATACACCGCCGTCGCTGCGACCTCGGTGCCATCGGTGATCAACAGGTTCAGCCGTGAAGCGGGCGCGACGGCGAGCACTTGAGCAACGACCCGGCCGAGGGCACAGCCGAGCGAATCACCGGCGCCCAAGCGGTGTCGGACCAGCGCCCACAGCAGCGCGGAGTCCGTGGACGCTTCCAGGGTCAGCAGGTCGGTCACCGGCAGTCGTGCGGCCAGTCCGGCCACGCTGTGTGGCCAGCCCATGACCACTCCGTTGTGGCTGAACAGCCAGCGGCCGGTGGCGAACGGGGCGCAGGCGGTCTCGGCGATCGGCATCCCGACCGTGGCCGAGCGCACCGCGGCGAGCACCGCGGCACTGCGTACCTGGCGGGCCAGCGCGGCGAACGACGCGTCGGCCCACATCGGCACCGCCCGCCGGTAGCGGATCGGCGTGCCGGCGCCCTCCGGGTACCACCCCACACCGAATCCATCGACGTTGACGGTGCCGCCGCCGCGCATATCGGTCGGCGCGAAGCTCTGCCGGAGCAAGGAGTGCGGCGGGTCGAACACCAGCGCGGCCAGTTCAACCGCAGGACCCAGCCAGACCAGATGGCGGCACATCTGTTCGCGGACCTGCGCTCAGCCGAGATCGGCTTGCGGGGCGTCTCGGGCGCAGCGGAAGCCGGCGAATATCTGCCGGCGAAACGGGTGGTCCCAGTTGCGGAACGTGCCCCGGCAGGCGGCTCGGTCGGTGCCGAAGGACCCGCCGCGAAGCATCCGGTAATCCCCGCCGAGGAACACCTCGGAGTACTCCCGGTACGGGAACGGCGCGAAACCCGGATATCCGGAGAAGCTCGAGGACGTCCACTCCCACACGTCGCCGATCAGCTGGTGCACCCCCAGCGAGGACGCCCCGGCGGGGTAGCTTCCCACCGGAGCGGGTTGCAAGTGGCGCTGCCCGAGGTTGGCGTGTGCCGGAGTGGGGTCCTCGTCACCCCAGGGAAAGCGACGGGAGCGCCCGGTGGCGGGATCGAACCGCGCTGCCTTCTCCCACTCCGTCTCGGTGGGCAGCCGCTTGCCCGCCCACGTCGCATAGGCCTCTGCCTCGAAAAAGCACACGTGCACCACGGGTTCCTCCGCCGGGACCGGCTCGGTGACGCCGAACCTCGTGCGCCACCAGGTCTCGTCGTCGCGCTGCCAGAACTGCGGCGCGACCAGCCCTGCCGCACACCGGTGTGCCCACCCCGGCTTGCTCCACCACCGCAGGTCGTCGTAGCCGCCGTCAGCGAGAAACCGCTGGTAATCGCCATTGCTTACCGGTGTGGCGTCCAGCCAGTACGCGCCGGTGCGTGCTGAATGCGCCGGGCACTCGTTGTCCAGCGCCCATGGCTCGGTGGAGGTGCCCATGGTGAACTCACCCGCAGGGATCAGGATCTCGGCCGGCAGGGCCGTGGCACGGGCGGTCCGGGGGGCAGGGGCATGCAGTGCGCCCGCACCGATGCGGAGCTGGTGAGTGGCCAGCATGGTCTCGTCGTGCTGCTGTTCGTGCTGCACGATCATCCCGAAGGCGAATCCGTGCTGCACCAGCCGCCGGCCGTCCAGCGGAGTGCGTTCCAGGATCTCCAGGGCCTTCCGGCGTACCTCGTGCACGTATCCCCTGGCCTGCGCCGGATCGAGCAACGGCAGCGCAGGTCGGTCTCGCCGAGGGTGTTTGAACGCGTCATAGAGGTGGTCGATGTCCGCCCGGAGCGGATCGCGTCCCCCCACATCCCGGACCAGCCAGAGCTCCTCCTGGTTTCCGATGTGGGCCAGGTCCCAGACCAGCGGGGACATGATCGGCGAGTGTTGGCGAACCAGCTCGCCGTCGTCCACCGCATCGGTCAGCGCCGCACTACGGGCACGGCTGCGGTCCAATTCGGTGGCGACGTAGTCGCGCAAGGCGTCGTCGCCTAGCTCGGTCATCGGCGTGCTCACAGCGGCTGACCTCCGATCGGTCCTCTGGATCGACGTGCTCGGGTCCCGTTGGGGTGTCCCGCCCGCTCCCCCACCGGATCGCCGACGAGATCGTCGGCAGGGCAGCGACCGCGCAGCACCCGACCCTCGGTGATCTCTTCCAGGAGCAGTTGCAGTCCGGCCGGGGCCCCGAGCGTGGGCAGGGCGCGGCAGGCCAGCTCGAAAACCGTGGCCGCGGCGGTGGCCAGCACGTCGTGACGCAGGCCGTACTCGGCTGCCTCGAACCAGAGCCCCACCGCGGGCGCACAGGCATCGCGGGCGGCGGCGGTGACCGCCGGGTCGGCCAGGACAGCGGCCACCACGGCCACCGGGAGCAACCATTGCCCCGGGGGCTGAGTGTCCAGGTAGCGGACCTCCAGGTGCCCGTGCGGCCGAACCGGGGGGAACAGCGTGGTCAGGTGGTAATCGAGGTCGGCGGTGCTGGGACGACCGGGGAGCGCTCCGGTCAGCCAGTCGGCGAAGGTGACCCCGGTCGGGACCTCCCAGCTCCCACCGGGGCACCGCTTGCACAACAACGGGGTCTGCAGCGCCCGGCGGGCCCAGTCGGTGGCCGGGTCACCCTGCACCGGAGAGGGCATGGTGCGCACCGGGTCGAGGGCGAACCAGGCCTGCATCCGGGAGGACACCCAGCCAGTGCGTGCGCCACCCAGCCATGGTGAGTTGGCGAACGCCGCGAGCAGCACCGGGCCCAGGTCGTGCAGAGCGGCCCAGCGCTGCGTCACTTCGGTGGCGGTGCCTGCGTCCACGCATACCTGCACCGCGGCGGTCGAGCACATCATGGCCCTGCCCATCGGGCCGATCCGGTCGAAGGCGGTCTCCATGGCGGCGTATCGGGGAATGTCGATCAACCGACGGGAGGGACGAAAGGGATCGGCGCCCGAAGCGCTCAGGACCAGACCGGCGGGATCGAGAAGATCGGTCAGTGCGGCGGTATCGCCGTTGACGGTGGCGATGAGGTCGGTCAGCGAGGAACAGGGGGGACTGGAGATTTCGATCTGGCCACCAGGTTCGACCGTGACGGTCGAGCCGTGCGGGAGAGGGATCTGGGGACTGTCAGGGACGAGGGAGGACGGGGCGTGCATGCCGAGTGCGTCGACGAGGTGGTGGACGCGCAACGGGCGATGGGGGTTCCCGGAGTGCTGCACCACCCACTCGAGCTCGGCACCCAGGAGCTTCGGTGGGCCGTGCTTGAAGCAGACCGAGGCAATGTAGACCTCGGCCTCCTCACGGTTGCGCAGCACGGTGGGCGGGCTGGCCGCCGGCGGTGCGCTGGTCGGGGGTATGGGCGTTCGTGCCGTCATGCGTTGCCCCTCTGCTGCGCGTCAGTGAGTCGCTTCCCCGGATCGAGTGGCATCGCAGCCACGCTACCCAGTTACCCCGACGCTCGCAGCGTCACGCCACGCGACGCTGTTTCGCTCTTTACGACCACGAAGTCACGGTGGTTCATCCCATCCGGCAAGTCACACGACGGCGAACTGGGTGCTGTGCAGTTGCCTGTAGCGCCCACCGGCCGCGAGCAGTTCGCCGTGACTCCCGCGCTCGAACACCCGGCCATCCTCGATCACGAGAATCTGATCCGCGGCGCGGATGGTGGACAGCCGGTGCGCGATCACCAGCGCGGTGCGCCCCCGCAACGCCTCGGCGAGCGCAGCCTGGATGGCGGACTCGGACTCGGAGTCCAGGTGCGCGGTGGCCTCGTCGAGGATCACCACGCGCGGCCGGGCCAGCAGCAGCCGGGCGATCGTCAACCGCTGCCGCTCACCGCCGGACAACCGATACCCGCGGTCGCCCACCACGGTGTCCAGCCCCTCGGGGAGGGCGGCCACCAGCTGGTCCAAGCGGGCCCGGCGCAACGCCTCCCACAGCTCGTGCTCTTCCGCCTCCGGAGCGGCGTAGCGCAGGTTGCCCGCGATGGTGTCGTGGAACAGGTGCCCGTCCTGGGTCACCACACCGATGGTGTCGCGCAGCGCCGCAAAGGTCAGGTCGCGGACGTCGACGCCGTTCAGCCGCACCGAACCGGCTTCGACGTCGTAGAGCCGGGGCACCAGCGACGCGATAGTGGATTTGCCCGCGCCCGACGAGCCGACCAGGGCGACCAACTGCCCCGGCCCGGCCCGGAAGCTCACCCCGTGCAGCACCTCGGCCCCGCCACGCGTGTCCAACGTCGCGACCTCTTCCAGCGAGGCCAGGGAGACCTGCTCGGCCGACGGGTAGGCGAAGTGCACATCATCGAACTCCACCGATACCTCACCGGCAGGTACGGTCCGGGCCTCGGGCCGCTCGGTGATCATCGGACGGACGTCGAGCACTTCGAAGACCCGCTCGAAGGCCACCAGCGCGGTCATCACGTCGACCCGAGCGTTGGCCAACGCGGTCAACGGCGAGTAGAGCCGGGTGAGCAGCAGCGCCAGGCTGACCACCGTGCCCGGGGCGAGGTCGCCCCGCAGCGCCAGCCAGCCCCCCAGCCCGTACACCAGGGCCTGGGCCAGCGCGGCGACCAAGGTCAGCGCGGTGAGGAATACCCGGGCGGCCATCGCACTGCGCACCCCGATCTCGCTGACCCGCGCCGCCCGGTCGCCGAACTCCTCCGCTTCGGCCTCCGGGCGCCCGAACAACTTGACCAGCGTGGCACCCGGCGCGGAGAACCGTTCGGTCATCTGCATGGTCATCGCCGCGTTGTGCGTCGATGCCTCGCGGCGCAGCTCGGCCACCCGGGCGCCCATCCGGCGGGCCGGCAGCACGAAGATGGGTAACAGCACCAGCGCGAGTACGGTGACCTGCCAGGACAACGTCAGCATCACCGCCAGCGTGAGCAGCAACTGAATAACGTTGCTGACCAGCCCGGACAGTGTGGACGTCAACGCTGTCTGCGCACCGATGACGTCGTTGTTGAGCCTGCTGACCAGTGCCCCGGTGCGGGTGCGGGTGAAGAACGCCACCGGCATCCGCTGCACATGCTCGAAGACCGCGCGCCGCAGGCCGAGGATCAGCCCCTCACCGATCCGGGCGGACTGCCAACGAGAGGCCAGCCCGACCCCGGCATCGATGACCGCCAGCGCGGCGATGAGCCCCGCCAGCCAGACGACGACCGCTGTCCCCGCACGTCCCACGATGGCATCGACGACCCGACCGGCCAGGACCGGTGTGGCCACAGCGAGCACGGCCGAAACCGTGCTGAACCCCGCGAAGACGAGCAACAACCGCTGATGCGGCTTGGCGAACGTGATAACCCGGCGCAGCGTGCCCGGTGCGAGGGCACGCGGAGTGCTGCCCCGCCGCATCGTGCTGGACAGCAGGCTCCACGAATTGTCCATCAAGGCCCCTTCGCTGCCCCGTAAACCGGCTCATGGCGTCCGGTGCAACGTTGTAAGCACCCAGCTGCTTCCGCGCGACCCCGCCATGCTGCGACGGTTACCGGATCGATCGTCTGGCGGACCTACTTCTTCTTCGTACGTGTTGCACCGCCGCGGCCACGCAGCGTCACCCCGGACTCCGAGAGCACCCGGTGTACGAAGCCATACGAACGTCCGGTCGACTCGGCAAGCGCGCGGATGCTGGCCCCTTTCTCGTACTTCTTCTTCAGCTCCGATGCCAGCTTGTCCCGGGCGTTGCCGGTTATCCGGCTCCCCTTCTTCAGGTCGGTCACCTCGACACGCCTTCCTTCCGTCACTGGTAGGGCCGCTCATGACCCTACCCAGCCAATGATCGACCAGGTTAGCGATCTCCGCTAGACGATCTCCGGGTGGATCTGTGAGCGGTACCTGAGTGGACGCAGGATGTGATCACAACGACAGAACCACTGCACACTGGCAGTCACCGCCTATAGCCCGTTCGGGGGTATCGTTAGGCGAGCTGGACCAGGTCGAGGTACTCAGCGCTCCAGTGATCCTCAGTACCGTCCGGCAACAAGATCACTCTCTCGGGTTCGAGCGCCTGTACCGCACCCGGGTCATGGGTGACGAGCACCACAGCACCGGAGTAGTGGTGCAGCGCATCGAGCACCTGCTGCCGAGACGCCGGATCGAGGTTGTTGGTCGGCTCATCGAGCAGCAGCACATTGGCTGCGGAGGACACCAGCGCGGCCAGGGCCAGCCGGGTCTTCTCCCCGCCGGAGAGCGTGCCCGCCGGCTGGTCCAGCTGCTCGCCGCGGAACAGGAAGGTGCCGAGCAGCGTCCGTAGCTGCTGCTCGGGCGCGTCCGGCGCGGCATGGCGGATGTTCTCCCACACCGTGGCGTCGAGCTCCAGGGTGTCGTGTTCCTGGGCGAAGTACCCGACCCGCAGGCCGTGTCCGGCCTCCACCTGCCCGACGTCGGGGGTCTCCACCCCTCCGAGCAGCCGCAGCAACGTGGTCTTACCGGCACCGTTGAGGCCGAGCACCACCACCCGAGCACCCCGGTCGACCGCGAGGTCCACCCCGCTGAAGATCTCCAAAGAGCCGTAGGACTTACCGAGGCCGCTGGCGGTCAGCGGGGTCCGCCCGCAGGACGCGGGCTGGGGGAAACGGATCCGCGCGACCCGCTCGGCGCGCTGCTCGGTCCCGACTCCGGCCAGCAGCGTGGAGGCCCGCCGAGCCATGTTCTGCGCGGCCACGGCCTTGGTCGCCTTGGCGCGCATCCGGTCCGCCTGCACCATGAGGGCGCCGGCTTTCTTCTCGGCGTTGGCCCGCTCCCGGCGCCGGCGCTTCTCATCGGCGGCCCGGGCATCCAGGTAGCGCTGCCAGCCCATGTTGTAGATGTCGGCCTCGCTGCGTACCGCGTCGAGGAACCAGACCTTGTTCACCACCGCGGCGAGCAGGTCGACGTCGTGGCTGATCACCACCAGCCCGCCGTCATGTGCGATGAGGAAGTCGCGCAGCCAGCTGACCGAGTCCGCGTCGAGGTGGTTGGTCGGTTCGTCGAGCAGCAGCGTGGTACCCGAGCGGCCGCCGGAGCCATCGGAGGCGGCGAACAGGATCCGGGCCAGTTCCACCCGGCGCCGCTGACCGCCCGACAGCGTCCGCATCGGCTGGCCCAGCACCCGGTCCGGTAGTCCCAGGTTGGCGCAAATCCTGGCCGCATCGCTCTCCGCGGCGTAGCCGCCGAGCGCGGAGAATCGATCCTCGAGCTGGCTGTAGCGGCGCACGGCTCGGTCCTGCTCGGCGCTGTCGGCCAGCTCCGCCATCGCGGTCTGGGATTTCTCCATCTCGTGCAGCAGCTGGTCCAACCCGCGAGCGGAGAGCACCCGATCCCGGGCGGGGACCGACAGGTCGCCCTCCCGGGGGTCCTGCGGCAGGTAGCCCAGCTCCCCGGCGCGGCGGAGCTGGCCTCCGTAGGGCTGGCTCTCCCCGGCCAGGACCCGCAGCGTGCTGGTCTTGCCCGCGCCATTGCGGCCGACCAGGCCGATCCGGTCTCCGGGTT
>JBOHHD010000424.1:0-22820 GCA_050700515.1 Pseudonocardiaceae bacterium | reverse complement strand
GCTCGGTGCGCGGTGGTGTCATCGTCGGCGACGAGGACGAGCAGCCGCAAGACGGCGTCCGGCGTACCCCGGAGCCGAGCCAGGATCCGCCCCGGCGTACCCCGGAGCCGATCAAGAACCCGGCGGTAGCGGATGTCCCGGGCGAGTTCGTTGCCGCAGAGCGGGAGCCGCGGCGCGTCCCACGGTTGGTCGGCGTGTACCAGCCGCCGTAGCCCGGCGCTCCAGTGGCGGGAGGCGGTCGACCCGTCGGACGCAGGTGTCCAGGCCGGCGCGTCGGGCACGTCGACGCTGCCCACGATCGGTGCACCGAGCGCTGCGGCGATCTGCTCGGTAGTGCGTAGCCGCCGATCCGCGCGCGCCGCCACGAGGTGGGCGAACACTCCGAGAAGGAAGGACAACAGTGCCCCGCCGACGATGAACTGCATCAACGTGGGCGCAGCCGGACTCGAGGGCCGCAGCGCCGGTTCCATCACCACGATGCTCGCTCGGCTGAATGCCGCCTCCGCTTCGGCTTCCTGCCCGCGCCCGTCGATGCGGTCCAGTTCCGTGGTCGCGTCGTCCAGCGTGGTGCGTAGCCGCGTGAGCTCAGCGCCCTCCTCGACCGTCGGAGCACCCCGCCCTGACGGTCCCTGCAGCTCGGCGATGCGCTGGTTGATCTCCACAACCCGCTGCTGCAAGGTGTCCCGCCGTTCCTGCAACACCTGAGTCGAGGCCGCGCTCGCCCCGGTCACGAGCTGGGTCGAGAACGTGAGGTACTCCCGGGTCAGCTGATCGGTGAGCTGCTGTGCCCGCTCGGGGCTCCCGGCCGAGCCCCTGATCTCGATCACATTGCCGTCGAGCACCTCGGCGCTCACCGAACCCCGCAGCCCGGCAGCGGTGACGTCGCCTCCCAGCGCCGCGGCCGTCCGGTCGAGCACGACCGAGCTCATGGCGATCTGTGCCTCGGTCCGCAGTTCCTCATCGTCGCGCGGGCCCTGGAGCAGGACGCGGCTCATGGATTCGTAACCGGGGGACAACAGCAGCGAGGCCCCGACGCCCAAGAGGGCACCCACCGCGGCACAGACGACGAGCAGGCGCCAGCGTCCTCGGACGATCTGCCCGATCGCGGACAGGCGCACCACATCGTCACTCACCACCGGGCATCCCTTCCCCGCCAGTGGCGTCTGTGCCGTGCACCGTCACAGGCACGGTCTGTTACCCCCTTGTCGTCGCGATCACCGCCGGCATTACAAAAATGCGGAAAACCGTGGTCGGTGGGCTCGTGGGGAGCGTGGGAAGGTCAGCTCACGGGCCTGCCGCCGTCGGGACCGGGTCGCGGTCGAACCACTCGGCGAGGAGGTCACGCGGACTGCGCAGGTTCAGTTCGGCGGTGAACACGGCCGCCTCGACCTCGATCGTGCCGCCGCGCTCGTGGGCGGTTACCGCACGGTGCTGACGGCATCGCCGAACTTCGTCCCCAGCGCCGCTACACCGCTACCTGCGGTGTTGAGGTTCTCGCTGCGAGATGACCACCGAGGAACGCGATTTCTGCCGGGAGTGCCTGCGTCGGCAGGTCGATCGATGTACCTGATCGGAATTGAACTGCTCGACTGGATCGCCCTTCGGCGGGTGAATGAGGGCGGTGTGGCGCTGCACGGCCCGGAGCACCTCGACGTCGACGCCGCCCTGAAAATTCCGGCCGGTCGCTGGTTGAGCGGACTCCCACCCGGCTCCCGGTGGCCGGCCGGTCCCTGAGAAACACCACGTAACAGCGTGACCAGATCCCAGGTAGGGGGAGGGAATTGCGTGAAGAGGCAACGGAAGAGCAGGGCGCAGCGGGGCCTGGAGACCGTACCCATCGTGTATGCCAGCCATAAGCGTCCCCATGTTCACCACCAGGAATTCAAGGTAGACGTTCGGCGCGGGACAATCATCGATATGGATCACGCGGCGGGATTGGTGGCCGTTCGCACCTGTCTGCCGTTGGACGAGGTAAGGATCGTGAGAATAGTGCCGTGCCAGCCGTGGCCGGCAGCGCAGAAAAGCTTGGCGTACTGTGAGCTCCCCGCCGGTCGTGCCCCCGATGAGGCAAGGAAGCGGTGAGACGTCGAGCCCGAGGTGAATCAACGTCGCCCGCTCCGCTACGGCGATGCCCTGTACCGCGTCACGAAGCAGAACGGCGCCCGGATTCTGGCCGTCCTGGCGCTGGGCCTTGCGTTCAGCTGCTGGCCGCTGGTCATCGCGTTCGGACATCTCGCCCGCAAACAATTCGCCGGACCGGGGAGAGCGGCCAGGGACTGGCCACCGCCGGTCTCGTGATTGGCTACCTCCTCCTGGGATTCGTGCTGCTGACCGTCATCGTCGTGATGATCCTGGCCAATACCCTCGCTCCCACCGGACCTCCAGGTATGACGCCCTGACCGTGCCGGGCGTAGCACAGGCCAGCGTGGTCGCACAGTAATTCAGCCGCCAGCCGTGGCAGGTCGGTATTGCTACGCCCCCGGCTCCTCAGGGAGTCGGGAGCCGGTGCCGGGGTGCCAGTCCGATCGCCGTCATCCACCGTCCTGGCTGGCTACGGAAATCGGCAGCTACTACGGATTTGGCTCGGGCGGTGCGGTGGTGGTGCTGGTCGGTGGGGGTGGAGTGGCAGTGCTGCTGGGTGGGGGTGCGGTGGTGGTGCTGGTCGGCGGGGGTGCGGTGGTGGTCGGTGGGGGTGGAGCGGTGGTGGTCGGTGGGGGTGCGGTGGTGGTCGGTGGGGATGAAGTGGCAGTCGGACCCGGCGAAGGACGAGTGGTAACGGTGGTCGTCGGGTCCGTGGGACCGGCGGATGGGCGCGGAGCCGGCGGCAGCGGGGACTGCGGTCCGAACGGAGCTGCGATTCCCAGTTCCATCGGGAGTGGTGGTGAGGGCAGTGGTGGCGAGGAGATCGGGATGTTGACGGTTTCCGAGTCCACCGTCTCGGGCGGGACGAGCGGGGTTCCGGAGCCGCTGGACGAGGGATTGCGGTCGCCCTGGCCCTGGTCACCGTTATTGATCTTCGATGTTGACGACTCGGTCCCCGAGCCCGATGCTCCGAAAAGCGTGAACGACAGCACGACGGTGGTCACCGCGAGAAGTCCAGCTGCGACGACCAGCAGCGCACGGGGCCGAGGACGAGAGCGCGATGCCGAACGTTGCGGTTCGGTGAGCCGACTCGCCGGTGTTTCGACGAGCTCGCGAACCGCCGGAAGCTGCTGGGCCGGTACATCGAGGCGGACCTGCGACGGCTGCGTGACGACGGACGCGGTGAGGGACGGCTGTGCCGCGACGGGCATCTGAGTGTGGGCCGGGGACGCGGTGGTGGTGGCCCGGGCCACCAGGGACGCCGAGGGGTTGGCCTGGGCCGCCAGCAAGGCGGCGCCGCGTGCGGCGGTCAGGTCCGGGTCGGCGAGGAGGGCCACCGGACGGCCGAGGTCGGTAGTGAGCATCCGGGCCACCTGTGGCATGCGTGCACAGCCGCCGGTGACCAGGACTGTGTCCACGTCGTGCGGGGTCAGTGCTGCGGCCGAGATCGTCGCGCGCAGGGTGGCCACCGTCGCGCGCAGGGTGGGGTTGAGCAGAGTTTCCAGATCGTCCGTGGTCAGCTGGAGCTCGGCCTGTAGACCGGGCAAGGACACCGGGATGGTTACCTCGGGGCGGTCGCAGAGCGCTTCCCGGGCTGCCACGCAGTTCCTGAGCAGGGCAGCCATCCCGGCCAGCACCACCGGGTCGTCCAGATCGGGTGCGCCGAGCTGGTCGCCGAGCTCGTCGAGGACCCGCGCGAGGACCAGTTCGTCGAACCGCGCGCCGCCACCGTCCTCGATCATCTGCGGCTCGCCGAGGACCACGAAACCGGCGTCCTCCCGGCGTGCGACCGAGGCGCAGAACGTGGTTCCCAGGTCGTAGACCGCGACCGCACCGTCGCAGTGCGCGGCGGAGGATGCGGCGACCGCCACGGGGGCGGGTACGAACACGACGCCGGGCAGCCCGACCTCATTCAGCGTGGCGTGGACTGCGCGACATTCACCGACTCCCCACACCGCAGGATGGGCAAGGACAATCTGCTCCGGTGGGCCGCCCTCCCGATCGGCCACCGCGTCGACGACCCAGCGGATCAATCGTGCGGTGAGTGACGCCGGGCTGGGCTCGGCCCCGGATGCCTCGCCGATCTGATGCAGGAAGCCGCGGAACACCCGATCCGGGTCACTGAGCACCAGTGCCTCGGCCGCCGGACCCACGAGTGCCGTCCCGTCGTCGGCGAGGTGCAGCACCGTAGGTATGCCCGCTGCGTCCGCGCCCAGTGCCATCACCTCGGTACCGGCGCTCTGGCTGATTCCCTGGGTGCTGATTCCCTGGGTGCTGCTTCCCCGGGCGCCAACACCTCGGGTGATTGCCGCGACGGTGCCGCCGGTCCCCAGGTCTATCCCGAGTCCGTAGGGCATGCCACTCCTTGCCTTCGGCGCCCACAACAGCACATCAGACCTGCATCTTAGCTGGCCATTGCCCTGAATGCGGGCAGCATGCGGAGCTTGCGAAATCCCGAGCGACCAGATCCGGCTATGGGGCACAGCCCCTGTGACGCAAGGAATAATAGTCGACGAAAGCTGCCAACGTTCGCTGCGCCGCTCGGTTCCGCGGAGAAAGCCAGGGCCCGCCGAGCTATTGTCGTTGGTCTCCGGATCAGGGCGGTGGGGTGGGTACGCCACTCGAGGGCACGGTGGAACTCGAACTCGGTGGTGAAGTGGTGCTGCTGGTGGTCGTTGGCGTGCTCGATGAGGGGGGCGTGCTGCTAGTCGTGGTGGTCGGGTCCGGGCTCGATGGCGTGGTGGTAGTGCTCGGGTTCGACGTTGTGGTGGTGCTCGGGTCGGGCGGCGAAGAAGTGCCGGGGAGCGATGGGCGAGAAGCGAGGGGCTGCGGGACGGGCTGGCTTGCGGTCGGCCTCCTGGCCAAGAGCCGGGCCGGAGAGGTTGGCAGGTCTGCGATCGTCGTACTGGGGATCCCAGCGCGGGCCGACGGCATCGTGATCCCCTCGTACACCGGAGCGGCCTCGTCCCGACGCGGATCACGGTCCGTCACCGTCGATGACGCTGCTCCGGAATCCGGCGCTCGCCACAGCGTCAGAGGCAGGATGATGGTCGTCACCGAGATGATCCCGGCGGCGACGGCCAAGAGCACACGTCGCCTGGGACGGAAGGGGCGTTCGGCAGCAAGCTCGCCCGCGGGAACCGGTGGCGAGGGCGGGGGAACCCGGGCGACGGACACGGGAACCCGGCGGGAGGGGGAAGGTATCCGGGGGAGGGGCACCGTGTCCGCCGCGGCGTGGACCGAAGCGGGTTCTGGCCTGGTTTCGGCCCAGAGGCGATCCCGAGGGACGGGGAGTACCGGGATCGGGAGTACCGGGCTGGTGAGTGCGGGTAAGGGCGCAGCGCGGAGGTCATCGGCCGGGTCGTCGGGAACGGCGGGGATCGGCGGCGGCTGCACCACCACGGGCTCGCTGTGGCCCGGCCGCGCCGCCAGCAGCGCCGCGCCGCGGGCCGCGGCCAGTTCGGGCTCAGTGAGCACGACCAAAGGGCGGCGGAGTTCGGTCCCGAGCAACCGCGCCACCGCGGGCATGCCTGCGCAGCCACCCGTGACCAGCACCTTACTGACGTCGCCCGGCCGCAGCCCGGCGACCGAGATCGCTGCGCGCACCGAATGCACGCTCGCGCGCAGGGTGGGAGCGACCAGCTTCTCCAGCTCGTCACCGGTCAGCCGGACCTGAGCTTCCAGTCCGGGCAGTGAGACTGGGATGCTCACCTCGGACCGTGTGGTGAGAGTTTCCCGGGCCGTCACGCAGTCTGCGAGCAGCGCAGCCATTCCGGCCAACATCACCTGATCGTCCAGATCGGCCGCAGCGACCTGATCGCCGAGTTCGTCGAGGACGCGAGCAAGCACCAGTTCGTCGAAGCGGGCGCCGCCGCCGTCCGCAAGCACCTGGGGTTGGCCGAGGACCGCGAGATCATCACTCGCCCGCCGCAGCAGCGAGACGGAGAACGTGGCGCCCAGGTCATAAACCGCCAGCACGTCTCCGGCCGCCAGACCAGCCCCGGTGACGCCGACCTCAGCGGCGTACGCAGCGGCTGCCGCCAGGGAGGTGGGCATGAGCACCACGCCCGCCAGTCCGAACTGGATCAATGCATTCTGCAGTACGCCGCACTCGTCAACCCCCCAGCCCGCGGGATGGGCCAGCGTGATCTGCTGTGGTGGGCCGCCCTCCTGCTCGGTCACCGCTTCGACGATCCAGTGCACCAATCGTGCGGTCAGCGTTGCCGGGCTGCGTAAGGGGTCGGGCCAGGATGGCTCGTCGAGGCGGTGCAGGAAGCCGCGGAAGACCCGCCCGGGGTCGTTGAGCATCAGCGGCTCCGCCGCCGCGCCGACGAGCATCGTCCCGTCGTCGGCGAGGTGGAGCACGGTGGGCACACCCGGGGTGCCGACACGCAGGGCGACGATTTCGACGCCCCCGTTCGTCCGGCTGACCGCCGCGACGGTGCAGCTGGTCCCCAAATCGATTCCCAGCTGGTAGGCCATCGCACTCCTTGCGTCGGCAGGGCGCAGAGCAAGGCCCTTGGTGTCCTAGCTGGTCATCGCGTTGAGCGGGCCGGACGTTAGCCGACGTGCTCACGGACGGCGGTGAGTCGTGCGGCACAACGCCACCGCAGAAGTCCCCCGATCGGCCCTCCCGCCGTTGCGTGCTCAGATGAGAAATTAGCTGATGTGGGTGTACTGATCGCTTTTCGGCTACCCTTCGATAGTTTTTAAGCAGAACTATTGGACTAAGCTGGCTGGGTGATGCTCTAAATGAATGTATGGTCCGGGTAACGCATGACTGATTGTCATCGATAGTCAGAGGTGTGGAGGGGCGCGCTCCTCGGGACTGGGGAAGTCCAAGGGGCAGTTGGGTTCAGCGAGGCAGAACGAACCCCGTAGCGCTCTTCGCAGTGTCCGGAGTGGTTATTGGCAACTTTGAGCCCGACGGGGGGCGCCGTGTCCATGCAGTTCGTGCCCGGCCAGGTCATGTCCGGCCAGGTCGGTGTCGGTGGGACCCACGCGCAAGCAAGAGTCATACGCGCTCCGGAGCCGGGTGGAGCCCCGAGCTTCGAGCGGGATGTGCGGGTGGCTGTGGTGGGTTATGGCTACTGGGGCTCCAAACACGCGCGGGTACTCGGTGGTCTACCGGGAGTGCACGTGACCATCGTCGATCAGAATCCTGATCGACTCGCCGAGGCGCGGCGGGTGCATCCGGCGGCGGTGCTGGTGCGCTGCATCGCCGAGGCGTTGCCCTCGGTGGACGCGGTGGTCGTCGCGACTCCACCCGCCGCACACGCCGAGGTCGCGCTGCAGGCGCTGCGCTGCGGTCGGCATGCGCTGGTGGAGAAGCCACTGGCCACATCGGTCCAGGATGCGCAGCGGATGGTCGATGCCGCTGCGGCGGGCGGGGTGCACCTGATGGCCGGGCATACGTTCGAGTACAACGCCGCGGTCTGGAAACTCAAGGAGATCGTCGACTCCGGCGAGCTGGGGCGAATTCTCTACATCGACACCGCACGGTTGAGCCTGGGCCGTTACCAGCAGGACTGCAACGTCATCTGGGATCTCGCCCCGCACGACATCTCGATCCTCTCCTTCCTGCTCGGGGAGGTCCCCCGGACGGCGTGGGTCTGGGCGAAACGCCATGTCGGCAACCGCCACGCCGACGTGGCCTACCTGCGGCTGGACTTCGAACGGGCCGCCACTCACGCATTCGTGCACGTCAGCTGGCTCGATCCGTGCAAGGTCCGCCGGGTGACGGTGGTCGGCGAACGCAAGATGGCCGTCTATAACGACATGTCCGACAATGAACGCATCCGGGTCTACGACATCGGGGTGGATCCTGGCGATCCGGATGATCACGGTGAGACCCACGCGTGGCCGGTCTCCTACCGGACCGGGGACATCGTCTCGCCCTACGTGCAGTTCAACGAGCCACTGCTGGTCCAGGACAGTCACTTCATCGACTGCATCCGCACCGGTGCTCGCCCCCGCACCCCCGGCGAGCGAGGGGTGGACATCGTGCGGGTGCTCAGCGCCACCGACGTCGCAGAAAGCACCGGGCGTCCGGCGTTCATCAGCCGCAGCACCGACCCCACCAGGTCCACCCTGGTCCGTGGAGTGGCCTCATGACCCCGATTCCCTTTCTTGACCTGGAGGGTCTCAACACCGGGTTCCGTGCGGAGTTCGATCTGGCCTGGAAGACCGTGCTCGATCACGGTGGCTATGTCGGCGGCGCCGAGGTCGAACGCTTCGAGCACGAGTTCGCGACCTACTGCGGGACCGACGCCTGCGTCGGGGTCGCCAACGGGACCGATGCGCTGGAACTCGTGCTCACCGGTCTCGGCATCGGGCGCGGGGACGAGGTCATCGTTCCGGCCAACACGTTCATCGCGACGGCCGAGGCGGTCTGCGCGGCCGGTGCACGACCACGGTTCGTGGACGTCCGCCCGGACACCCTGCTCATCGACCCCGATGCGGTGGAAGCGGCGATCACCCCCTCGACGGCGGCCGTCCTGCCGGTGCATCTGTACGGCCAGATAGCGGATGTCGAGCGCATCTCGGTGATCGCCGCCCACCGGGGACTCGCCGTCATCGAAGACGCCGCGCAGGCCCACGGCGCCCAGTACCAGGGGCGTCGAGCGGGCAGCTTCGGTGTCGCCGCCGGGTTCAGCTTCTACCCCGGCAAGAACCTCGGTGCCTTGGGTGACGCGGGCGCGGTGGTCACCAACGATCCGGCGCTCGCCCTGCGGATCCGCAGCCTGGCCAATCACGGGCGGTGTCACACCGATCGCCACCGGCACCCCCGGGTCGGGCGCAACAGCCGGCTCGACTCGCTGCAGGCGGCGGTGCTGTCGGCCAAGCTGGCGCGTCTGGACGCCGACAACGCCCGTCGGGTGGCCGGCATGGCGCGCTACCGAGCGCAGTTGCCACCGGGCTGTGGTCCGGTTGCCGTGGCGCCCGGTTCGGAGCCCGTGTACCACCTGGCCGTGATCCAGGTCGACAACCGCGCCCGCGTGACAGCGGCATTGACCACAGCCGGTATCGGCTGGGGGTTGCATTACCCGATTCCGTGTCACCTGCAGCCGGCTTTCGGCGGCTCGAAGGGCTCACTCCCGATCGCGGAGGGCGCCGCTGATCGCATCGTGTCCCTCCCGATGTCACCATCGCTGCAGCACCGCCAGGTGGATCGGGTGTGCGACGTCCTCAGGAGCGTGACCCGGTGAAGAAGACCAGCGCGGACGACGCGCCCTTCAACGGACGCACCGGGCACGCCACCTGGCGGGCGGGGGCACCACCGATGACACCAACTGGCGAACACGCCCGCGGCGCGGACCGTATCCCGGTATCGACAGTGCGCACGTTCTCCAGACCCCCTCTGTCACCGAACGCAGCGGCCGCCGTCAGCCTCCTCGCGCTCGCCACCACGATCATTCTCCTGACGGCGGGCCTGGCCCTGGCCGGCGCGCTGATCTGGCCGAAGACCTACGCCGCACGCGCGGAGATCCTGTTTCCCATCACGCAGGAACAGCCGACCGGCTTCCTCCGCGAGGACCGCAGCATGACCACCCAGCTCGTCCTGATCCGGGGACGAGCGGTGCTCGACCCGATCGCCAAGGAGCAGCAGCGCTCGGTCGAAGACCTGCAGGAGCACCTCACCGTCGCGGTCGTGGAGTCCAGCGAGATCATCGAGCTGCGGGTCACCGACAGATCACCGGAGCGAGCGCTGCAGACGGTGCAGGCGGTCGTGAGCAACTACCTGGGATTCAGTCAGGCCGGCCAGCCCACGCTGCGCGAGCGCCTGGCGACCGAGCTCGCCGCGGTGAACACCGCGGTCACCGACGCGCAGGCCCGGCTGAGTGCTCAGGAGGATCTGGTGACAGGCGGCACCGCCACCGCCGACACCGTGGTGCCCCTGCAGAGTGCGCTGCAGGCCCAACAGTCCCGCCAGCAGCAGATCCAGGCCCAGCTCGACCTGCTCAACCTCGCCCCGGTGGCCCAGCTGCTCACTGCGCCGTATCCGGCGGGCACGGTCAATCCCGGGCCGATGTTCGTCGCGGCGGTGGGAGCGCTGGTCGGTCTGCTGCTGGCCGCGGTCGTCGTCGCCGTGGTGGCCCGCAGCCGGACGACGAGGGAGTGAGACGGGTCCGTGGCTGATCCGATCGTCGCGGCCCCGACCCGGCGGACCAGCACGACTGCGCGCAACTCCGTCATCGTCTCCGCCTGGACGCTGGTCAGCCGGGTGACCGGCTTGCTGCGCGTCGTGGTCATCGGCGCGGTGCTGGGCCCCACGTACTTCGCCAACATCTTCCAAGCCGGATATGTGGTCCCCAACCTGGTGTACTCCGCGATCGCTGGCCCCGTGCTGGCCATGGTGTTGGTGCCGACCCTGGTCCGGGCCGTCCAGGCGGGTGGCCTGGCGGGGGGCAAGCAGGTGTTCGGCCGGGCCTGCGGATGCCTGCTCACCCTCGCCTGCGTGAGCGCGGTGCTCCTGGTGGTGCTCTCCCCGCTGATCGCCTGGACGCTCACGTTCGGCATCCCCGACCCCGGGCAGCGGGCGCGCGCCCGGGAGCTCACCACGATCCTGGTGCTCTTCGTGGCTCCCCAGGTGCCGCTGTTCACCCTCGCGGGGCTCGGCGCGGCGGCTCAACAGGCCCGTGGTCGCTTCGCCCTCCAGGCAGGGGCGGGGGCCGTCGAGAACCTCGGGCTGATCACCACGGTCAGCGTGGCAGTGATGATCTTCGGTACCGGCCTCGAGGTGGACGAGGTGGGAGTGGGGATGGTGGTGCTGCTCGGGGTCGGCAGCACGCTGGCGGTGGGGCTGCATGCGGGACTGCAGCTCGTCGGCGCGGCCCGCGGCGGCGTTCTCGCCCCGCCGGCCTGGCGCTGGTGGCATGACCCCCAGGCCCGGGTGTTCGCCCGGCGGATGTATCGCTCGTTCGGTGTCGCCGCGTGCCCGGCGGTGGCGATGTACGTGCTGACCGCGCTGGCGGGCACCGTGCCCGGTGGCGTCCTGGTGGTGCAGCTGGCCTATGCCGTCTTTTACGGCCTGTCCTATCTGGGGGCTCGGGCGGTGTCGATCGCGGCGCTGCCCGGGCTGGCCGCGGCCGCCCACTCCAACAGCACCGCCGCCTTCGCCGCGGCCTGGCGCCAGGGGCTGACCTACGCGATCGCCGCGAGCCTGCCCATGCTCTGCCTGCTGGTGGTGTTCGCCGCGCCGGTCGCCGAACTGCTGGCACTCGGCGAGATGCGAACCGGTCCGGTCATCGGGGCCCTCGCCGCCTGCCTGGCCGTCGTCGCGGTGGCCCAGCTCGCCGGGGGGGTGCACGACCTCGGCCGCCAGGCGTTGTTCGCCCACTTCGATGAGCGCTGCCCACGTTTGGCCGGGGTGGTGGCGCTGCTGGTGAGCCTGGCCGTGGCCGCCGGTGCCATGGCGCTGCCGGTGGGCGCGGCACGGGTATCCGGCTTGACGCTGGCCATCCTGGCTGCGGAGCTGGCCGCGGCCGCGATAGTGCTCGCCAAGCTGCGCCGGGTGATGGGCGCGGAGCGGATGATCGACCCACGTGCCCTGGCCGGGCCCGTCCTCGCGACGGCGGCCATGCTGCCGGTCGCGCTGGCCGGGCTGTGGGCGCTGCACACGCTGGTGGTGAGCCGGATCGGCGAGCTGGGACTGCTCGCCGGTGCCGCGCTGCTCGCCCTGGGGATTTACCTGGCTGCGCTGCGTCTGTCCGCCCTGGGTGTCGCCGCACTGGGTGACTCGGCGCTGGTCCGGTGGATGCGAGCTCCGACATGACTCGGAACATGGCCGAGCCGGAAACGCTGCGCTCTGGGGGGCTGATCGCAGGACCGGCGGGCACCGCGCTGATTGCCGGCACCGCCTTGGGCGCGGTGGTGGTGTTGAGCGCCGCCATCGTGTTCGGTGCTCGCGGCGTCGGTGTGGTGCTGGGTGTACTGCTGGGTGTCGGGCTGTTCACCGTGACGGTCTACCGGCCGATCGCCGCCCTCTACGTCTATCTGGGCACCTTGCCGATCGTGGTGGGGATCGACCGTGACACGTTGATCCCCTTGGTCCGGCCGAACGAGGCGCTGCTGGTCCTCTTGCTCGCCGGTGCCTGCCTCGGTGGCTACCTGCGCTACTGCCGCGGCGACGCCGTCGAGCTGCGCCTGAACCGGTTGGATGTCCCGCTCGCGGCTTTCCTGCTGGCCTCGACGGTGTGGCCGCTGACGTCGCTGATGTTGCGCGGGCACACCCCGTTGCCCGCCGATCTGGCGGCCGTACTGCCGGTCTGCAAGCTCGTCGCGATCTATCTGCTGGTCCGGTTCACGGTGTCGACGCAGGAGCAGGTGGTTCGCGCCATTCGGCTCATCATCTGGCCGGGTTCGGTCGTCGCCGTGATCGCGATTCTGCAGACGCTCGGTTTCGGCCCCGTACTGACCCTGCTGGCGTCGGTGTGGTCGCCCACCGAAGCGGCAGGCACGATCACCGAACGCGGCGGGACGACATTGTCGTCGCCGATCGCCACCGGTGATTACATCATTTTCTGCCTGGTCCTGGTGATCTGTTGTGGCGCGCGGGGCATGCTCGATCGTCGGGAGCGATTGGGGCTCGGCATCGTCCTGTCGGCAGGCGTCCTGGCCTCCGGACAGTTCTCCACCTGGATCTCGGCTGCCGTGGCGGCGACGCTCATCCTGTGGCGGTTCCCGGATCTGCGCCGCAAGGCATGGCGATTTCTGCCCATGCTCCCGATTATCTTCGCGATCGGTGCGCCTGCTTTCCTCGCCCGAATAGGGGGGTTCTCCGATCGCAGTGTTCCGGACAGCTGGCAGGGGCGCTGGGACAACCTGTCGACCTTCTACCTGCCCCGGTTCGACTGGCTGAACATTCTGGTCGGCGTCTCGCCCGATCCGGTCCTGCAAGCACCTGAGCGATGGCGGGAGGTCATCTATCTGGAGAACGGCTACCTTCAGTTCCTCTGGATCGGTGGCATCCCCCTGCTGTTGGCTTTCGGCTGGTTGTCAGTGGCGGTGCTGCGCCGGAGCGAGGAGCTCATGGCCGAGCCCGGAGCGCTGGGGGCCAGTGCGGCGGCGCTGTGGATTGTGTGGGTTTTCCTGTTGGTTCTCACCTTCATCGATCCACACCTCACGATGCGGGGAATCGGTGACATCATTTTTGTGCTACTGGCGATAACTACGGGGAGAATTGGTGTCGATCGCCATTCCTGACCGACGATGGCCGGCCCGCTGGGAGCTGGCCGCGCTCCGGATGGTCGACGTCACACTCGCGGTTCTCGGGTTGATCCTGCTGGCGCTCCCGATGCTGGTGGTCGCGGCCGTGATCCGGCTCGAAAGCCCTGGACCGGCACTGTTCCGCCAGCGCCGGGTGGGCCGCGGTACCAGTCCGTTCACCATGTACAAGTTCCGCACCATGCGCATGGGATGCAGTGACCAGGCGCTTCGTGAACTCATCGCCCGTGAGTTGCGTGGCGAGGACACCTCGGTCGAGGGCAGCTGGAAAATCGACAGCGATCCCCGCCTCACCCGTTTCGGCGCGTGGCTGCGCCGTACCAGCATCGACGAGCTCCCGCAATTGCTCAATGTGGTACGCGGGCACATGGCGCTGGTCGGGCCACGGCCCTGCCTGGACTGGGAAGCGGAGATGTTTCCTCGGCGCTTCGCTGCTCGTTTCGACGTCCGCCCTGGCCTGACCGGTCTGTGGCAGGTATGCGGACGCAGCACGATGGGAACGCTGGAGATGCTGGAGCTCGACGTTGCCTACGTACGAGGCCGAGGTTTCTGGCGTGATCTCAAAATTCTTTTCCTCACCATCCCCAGCATGCTCAAAGGCCACGGCGCCCGGTAGCCGGTCGTTCAGGGAACAAGGGTGAATGGTGGCGGTGTCGAGGTCCGTTGCACGGCCGTGGACAGCGTCGCCAGCAGATCGTCGGTGGTGAGCGACTCCACTTCCCGGTGCAGGGCCAGACCACGCCGGGACAGCTCGCCGGCCAATTGGAGCTGGTGGTTGTCCCCGGCCTCACCGTGGCCGGGATCCCGCGCGACGAGGATCGGGAACCGGCCACTGTCCAGGGCCGCGAGCGCAGAGCCGGTGCCCGCATGGCTGACGACGATATCCGCTGCGGTGAGTGCGGCGGTGAGCTCGGCGGCGGGCAGCGCGGGCCGCACTGTGCCCGAATGAATCGGGAGATCGTCGATCGTGGTGTCACCGGTCTGCCAGAGCACGCTGGGGGTGCGTCCGGTCACCTGACGCAGCCGGCCATCGGGTGCCAGCAGCGGGGCGAGGCGCTCGAAGAGGCGACGCAGCGGGTATTGGGTCGCGGTACCGACCGTCACCACCACCCGGAGCTGATCGGTGGGTTCGCGGGTGAGGGCAACGGCCTCGTAGCCGTCGAACACGCTCCCGCCGTATCGCCACCGCGGGCCCGCCCAGTGCGGGTACTGCGTGTAGGTCCGAATTCCGGGAACCCATTGCAGGAACCGGCCGGTCAGGGAAGGGCCGTGCACCCGTGTCGCGCTCTCGATGTAGTGACACTGCACGCCGCGGGAAGCGAGGTACGGCAGATATCCCAACGCGATTCCCGATCCGGTCGACACCGCTCTGGTGAACCGTCGGCTGTTCATCAGCCGACGCGCCTCGGGCAGACAACGAAGCATGCCGGCCACGCTGCGCACGCCGACGTAGGGGACGAAGTGCACGTCCCGATCGGCGAGTATCGACGTGCTCTGCTCGTTCGCGTTGGTCACCCACAGGGTCGCACCGTCGGCGGGCAATCTGTGCGACAGCTCGTCGAGCTGCGCGAGGTGCCCTCCTATCGTGGCGAGAAAAAGAGTTGTCATCGCGTTTTCCTTTCACAGAAAACCGGAGCTGCGGACCCATCAGCAAAAATAGCGGTAGAGGATGTTTGCGGCGCGTGTGGTGATCGAATCAGGTACCGATTCGTCGGTCAGTAGCCGCGTCAGCTCGCTGAGTACGGCGCCGGCTTCGCTGGAGGCTCGCGCCTGCTCGCCGCCCGCACGGAGGGTCACGATGGTTCGTTCCTCGGTGGCCCATTTACGCTTGTAGGCCACCAGACCGGGTTGGTCGAGATCGCTGCATCCCCAGTCGAGCAATCGCAGCCGATGCACCACCCCCCACCGGATGCCTGCCCAGAAGATCGCCTCATTGGGTCGCAGGCTCAGGTACTCGGGGCGGGAAGCACCAAATTTGTAATACAGCGTGTCCCCCCAGACCAGGAACAACCCGCCGGCGATCAATTCACCCTCGGCGTGCGCGAGCAGCGTCACCACTGCCTCGTCACCCGAGAACGCCTGCCAGATGCGCTCGAAGAGCTCGATGGGCTGGGCCAACAATCGGTATTTACGCTTTCGTAACTGCACGTGCAATTGATGGAAACTGCGCACCGCGTCAAGCCCGGTACCGGCCTCGACCCGGACGCCGTCGCGCTGTGCGATGGCGATGTTGCGCCGGGCGTGCTTGCTCAGCCTCCGGTGGATTTCGTCGATGTCCGCGTCCAGCACGGTGCCGTGCCAGGCGGCCGAACCGACGCGGTGCAGCGAGCGGTCGGCGGCGGGAATGGCGGTGTCGAAACACCGCAGCGTGAACGGCGCTGTCGGCCCGACCACACCGTCCCGCATCGCCACCCAGTGCCGGACCTCGTCCACCGGGGGGTCCGCCCGGTCACAGAAGGGCAGGCTGGAAATCCGGTCACCACGGATGTCGCTGATCGGAACCCACGCGAGACCGGCGGTCGGGCCACCCGCGCCGATCGCCATCCGGCAAAGTGCCTCGAAACCGTAAGTGCCGGATATCGCGTCGATCCACGGGGGCGAGATGAACAGGTTGCCTCCCGGGCCGCTGGCCAGTTGATGCCATCGAGGGTCCGTGCGGGGATCGGCGACGACGATGTTCTGCGCGTCCGAGTGGGTGCTGGCGTGGTGGGCGTTCAGCACGGTGCGGGACAGGTGCACGATGGTGACGACTCCTTCCGCTCGGGGCCGGAGCCAGGGCCAGCTCATCCACGGGTCCAGGTTCTGATGGAGCTAGATTCCCGATGACAACCCGAAGGGGTGTACAGATCATGCGAAAGTCACATTAATGGCGACTTTTGCTCCCCTTGCCACCATTCTAGCTACTGCCCCCCAAGTCGAGACCGAGCGTATCTGACGGTGCGTTACTCGATCGGGTAACCCGTCGACCGCTGATCGGGTTGACTCAGCGATGCTCCCTCGGGCGCGGAGTGTTGACTCCGATAGGAGCCACCACATACCGGGGCTCGGTGCTCGCAGGGCGCGATCACGGATGGGGTGCTCGGTACATGCGGCGCGCGCGAACGCCGAAAGTCGGGTTATGGTCGGGTTCTCACCATCTCCGGGAGTTGCTGATGAGCACCGCCGTAGCGATCGGGCTCGGGATCGCCGCTTGGGTACTGTTGGCGATTCTGCTGGCCCTTTTCGTGGGACGGATGATCCGGTTGCGGGATCGCTCCCGTCTGGGCCGGACCAGCGCGGCGGCACCACCAAAGCCGTGGACAGGCGGCCGTAGGCCACCACCGTCCCGACGATGGGATCTGGGTAATCGAATCTGAGTGTTATGGACCGACCGGCGTGACCCGAAGTATGTGGTCGTCGTCACCGTTACTGGTGGTGACATATAATGCGCCATCGGGTCCCTGGCGCACCGCGCGCAGCCGACCGAAGTCGCCGTCGAGCTGCGGGAGCTGCCCGACCTCGACCACCCTGCCCGCAGGGTCCACCCGCATGAGCAGCAGCGCCGACCCCTTCAGGGTGGCGACGGCGAGCAGGCCCTCCAGGTCGCCCCACTGGGCGCCCTCGAGGAAGGCGGTGCCGCAGATCGCCTCGGTCTGCCCACCCGAGCTCCACACCGCGGGTATCGCGTCGGGAAAGCGGCCCAGGTCGGTCATGGGCACGTCCTCGTCGTAGCTGTCCTCGGTGCCGCCGCGGGACGGGTCCCAGCCGTAGTTGCCTCCCGTGCGCAGCAGGTTGATCTCATCATCGATGTCGGGGCCATGTTCGGCGACGAAGATCCGACCGGTGCCCGGCTCTATCGCCACACCCTGAACGTTGCGGTGGCCGTAGCTGAAGATCCGCCGGTCGATGTTCGGGGCGCCGAGGTAGGGGTTGTCCGCCGCCCCGTCGCCGGTGCGCAGGTCGATCCGCAGGACTTTGCCGCCCAAGCTGGTGCGGTCCTGGGCGACCGTGGCGCGCGCCGAATCACCGGTACCGACGTACAACGAACCGTCCGGGCCAAGTGTCAGCCGGCAGCCGGAATGCCTGCCCGAAGGATTCAGGGTCAGACCGGCCACCAGCGGATCGACGACCCGGCGAGCCTGCGTGCCCTCGGCGGAGAGCTCCCAGGTGACCAGCCGGACGTCCACCGGCTCACCGTCGGCTTGATGGGTCTGGCAGGTGGTGAATCGGCGGGTTTGGGCGAAGTCGGGATGCACCACGAGCCCCATCAGGCCGCCCTCGCCCCGGACGTACACGTCGCCGAGGTCGGCCGCCACCGGGGTGAGCGAGGCACCGGGCCGGGTGGTGGAGATCAGCTGGATCCGGGCCGAGCGCTCCGTGATCAGGGCCGAGCCATCGGGGAGAAAACCCAGCTCCCATGCGTGCTTGAGACCGGTGGCCACCACATCGACCTGTACCGGGGGTACGCCGACGCCGCTGGTGATCGGTGGGGGCACTCCGTTGCCACGCGGAGCCTCGGGACCGCCAACCGAGCACCCGGCGGCGGACACGAGGAACGTGACCAGCAGTGCAGAGCGTGCAGACATTGCGCGATTGTCCCGTGGCCGCCCCACCGCCGGCCACGGCAGGGCAGCGCACCGCGTTCCGTTCGTTATATCGGCACCGCTTCACGGAGCGGTTCGGCCGGTAGCGGTTCGATCGGTAGCGCTTCGGGCCGGGACTGCTCGGCGGGAAGTGCTTCGGGCAGGTGTTGCTTCAGTGGTGCGGCGCCATGATCTCGCCGGAAGCGGGGCAGACCACGAGTGAGACCGCGGGTTATCGCTTGTGCGCCGCCGCGGAGGCACATCAGGCCGAATGGCGTCAGGTCATCCCGAGCGAACCAGGCCAGCTCATCGACCAGTCGCAGCGACATCACCCAGGACAGCAGGTTGAGCTCCCCACTGCGGCGATAGCCCAGCGCAGCGACCGGGTCGTAGTTCTCCACGAGGAAGCGGCGGCCGGTCTGCGGGGTGCCGGCGCAGATCGGCCGGCCGGTCAGATCCCGATGCGATGCCACCACCACGTCGACGCCCGCGTCATCGGCGAACAGCCGGAACTGCGCACCCAGGCGAGGGCTGAAGCTCATCAGCTTGTACTGACCGTCCCGGGGGTCCCATCGATACTCGAGGTCGAGAATGCCCTGGTATCCCAGGCGGGTCACCAGGTCCGTGGCCTGTTCGCGCAGCGGCGCGTTCTCCACCCACCGACCGAGGCTGGTCCGGCCGGCGTGCGCCGGGTAGGAGCGCTCCGTGATCCCGACGAATCCCGGCACGCAGCGGGAGCGGGCGTCACAGTAGCCATGAAAGAAGTAATCCTGGCCGGGACAGCGGGGGATGTATTCCTGCAGCATCAGGCGGTTTTCGGGGGCTGTGCTGACTTGATAGGCGCGGACGAGCTCATCCCGGTTGTGCAGCATTGAGGTGTTCGGGAAGGCAGCTCCGTGGCCGGCGGCCTGCCATGGCGTGGCCCGCTTCGCGATCAGCGGAAAACCCACCAGATCGGCGAACGCTTTCGCCTCAGCGAGAGAACCCGGTAGCTCGGCGAGCACGCTGGGCACGCCCAGTTCACGACATAGCTGATACAAGGTGTACCGGCCCGCGACCCGACGCGGCAGATCATGAGGTGGATCGGGGAACTGGAAGCATCCGCGTAGCGGCGCGCCGTGCTCCGCGAGGAAGATCGCGGCGGCATCGTCGGTGGGGATCAGCACGGATCGGCCCCCGATGCGCTCCGCGAGCGTCACCAGCCCTTCGCGCAATAACTCCACATCGTCAGTGGGGGGGCGCCACCGGCCCTGCAGGTAACGTGAGCGAGCCGCGGGCGCCAGCGTCTGGGCGTGCACCCCATAGACCGGAACACCGAGCCGCCCCAAGCTACGGATCGCGCCCAGCTCCCCGTGCTGCGTGGCGTTGCGGCCGAGAGTGAGCACGACCGCCGGTGTCGTGGTGTCCATTGTCACGTCGGATTCCCTACATTGCATTGCCTACCATGCCCCCCATTTGTCCGTACCTTTCCCTCGCTGTGTGATTATGTGCATGATCACCAAAACGCCCTCATCGGTGGGTGCCTGCACCGCAGGTCCTCCCGAGCGTGTTCGAGGCGTATGAGGGAGCAGAAAAGTGACCATGCGTGTCTAGTCTGGCCACAGAAGCCCCCTACGAACCTGCCCCAGCGGCGATACCTCTTACTAGGAGTGACACCGCTGCCCGCACTCACTCTAAACAGGGTGAAGCGGACGGGGAAACGTGGTACCCGACCGTGTGGGGCGGTCTACCACCTGCCCTCTATCATGGGTGCCACCAACTTTGCGCACGGGTTCCCCGTGCCGCCTGTCAATCGTGCCCGGTCCGAAAGGCTGACCCTGGTGCCCGTAGCGACCGCGCTACCGATCACATCCGCTCACCTGTCCGGCCTGCTCGACGCGGTGCTGCCCGATCCCGCCCTGCGCGAGCTGATCGAGCATGCCGGTGCTCCCGAGCTGGCGTTGCAGGGACCGTCGGCAACTCGCCCGCTGGCCATCGCCGCGCTGGCTCGCGCGGGCCGTCCGGTCCTGGCCATCACCGCCACCGACCGCGAAGCCAGCGAGCTGACCGCGGAGCTGTCCGACCTGCTGGGCGCGGCTCTGGTCGCGGAACTGCCTTCCTGGGAGACCCTGCCCCACGAGCGGCTCTCGCCGCGGGCCGACACCGTGGGGCGACGCCTGGCCGTGCTGCGCAGGTTGGCTCATCCCGAAGAGGAAACGTCGCTCCAGGTGGTGGTGGCCACCGTGCGATCGCTGATTCAGCCCATGATCGCCGGCCTCGGCGAGACCGCCCCGGTGCGCCTTCGGGTCGGCGCGGAGCACGACTTCGACGCCGTGGTGGCGCGGCTGGCCGATCTCGCCTACAGCCGAGTCGACATGGTCGACCGGCGCGGTGAGTTTGCGGTGCGCGGCGGCATCATCGATGTCTTCCCGCCCACCGCCGATCATCCGCTGCGCGTGGAGTTCTGGGGCGACGAGGTGTCCGAGATCCGCTCGTTCGCCATCGCCGATCAGCGTTCGCTCGGCCCGGTCGCTGAATTGCACGCGCCGCCGTGCCGGGAACTGCTGCTCACCGACGCGGTGCGGGCCCAGGCGGTGCAGCTCGCCGCACACGCGCCGACCGGGCCGCTCGGCGAGTTGTTGGAGAAGGTCGCCGCCGGGGTGCCGGCCGAGGGCATGGAGTCGCTCATCCCGGTGCTCGCCCTCGACGATCAGGGATCGTCGAGGTTGCAGCTGCTCACCGACGTGATGCCGCGCGGCACCCATGTGGTGCTGGCCGATCCGGAGCGCATCCGGACCCGGGCCGCCGACCTGGTCCGCACCGGCGAGGAGTTCCTGGAGGCGTCCTGGATGGTCGCGGCGGGCGGCGGCGCCGCCCCGGTGGACATCGCGGCACTGGACCTGTCCGCCTCGGCCTACCGTGGCCTCCTGGAGGTCGCCGAGCACGCCCGGAACACCGGAGTGCCGTGGTGGACGCTCAGCCCACTGACCACCGACGAGCCGGGTGTGCTTCGGCTGGACATCAGCTCGGCCCAGCCCTACCACGGCGACGTGGCTCGCGCCTTCGCCGATCTGCGGGCGCATACCGCCACCGGTGCAGCGGCGGTGCTGGTGGTTCCCGGGGCAGGCACCGCGCAACGCGCCTGCGAGCAGCTCCGCGACGCCGAGGTGCCTGCGGTGCACGCCGTGGACGGGCTGTTCGACGTTCCCACCGCGGGTACCGTCACGGTGGTCCGGGGCACCCTGGAGAACGGATTCCACGCCCCCGCGCTGGGGCTGGCGGTGCTCACCGAAACCGACATCACCGGGGCCCGGGGCGGCACCTCCACCCAGGACATGCGCCGGATGCCGGTCCGACGGCGCAATGCGGTGGATCCGCTGGCGCTGCAACCCGGCGACCATGTGGTGCACGAGCAACACGGGATCGGCCGGTTCGTGCAGATGGTGGAGCGCACGGTCGGTGGGTCCACCCGGGAGTACCTGCTGGTGGAGTACGCGGCAAGCAAGCGGGGCCACCCGCCGGACCGGTTGTTCATCCCCACCGATCAGCTCGATCAGGTCACTCGTTACGTCGGCGGTGAGCTGCCGACGCTGAACAAGCTCGGCGGGTCGGACTGGGCCAAGACCAAAGGCCGGGCCCGCAAGGCGGTCAAGGAGATCGCCGCCGAGCTGGTGCAACTCTATGCTGCGCGCCAATCCGCCCCCGGGCACCCGTTCGGTCCGGACACCCCGTGGCAGGCCGAGTTGGAGGACGCCTTCGCCTATACCGAGACACCTGATCAGCTCGCCGCGATCGACGAGGTCAAGGCAGACATGCGCCGTGCGGTGCCGATGGACCGGGTGATCTGCGGTGACGTCGGGTACGGCAAGACCGAGATCGCGGTGCGGGCGGCGTTCAAGGCCGTGCAGGACGGCAAGCAGGTGGCCGTGCTGGTGCCCACCACGCTGCTCGCCCAGCAGCATCTGCAGACCTTCACCGAGCGGATGCGCTCGTTCCCGGTCACCGTGCGGGGGCTGTCCCGGTTCACCCATCCCGGCGACGCGACCGAGGTCCTCATCGGGCTCGCCGATGGCTCGGTGGACATCGTGATCGGCACCCACCGGCTGCTGCAGACCAGCGTGCGCTGGAAGGATCTCGGGCTGGTCGTGGTCGATGAGGAGCAGCGCTTCGGGGTCGAACACAAGGAGCACATCAAGACCCTGCGCACCGCCGTCGACGTGCTTACCCTGTCGGCCACCCCGATTCCGCGCACGCTGGAGATGAGCCTGGCCGGCATCCGGGAGATGTCGACCATCCTCACCCCGCCCGAGGAGCGTCACCCGGTGCTGACCTACGTCGGGGCCTACGACGACAAGCAGGTCGGCGCCGCGATCCGCCGCGAGCTGCTGCGCGACGGGCAGGTCTTCTACGTGCACAACCGGGTGTCCTCGATCGAGAAGGCCGCCCGGCGGATCCGCGAGCTGGTGGGTGAGGCGCGGGTCGCGGTGGCGCACGGCCAGATGAACGAGGACGTCCTCGAACGTACCGTCGCGTCGTTCTGGCACCGGGAGATCGACGTGCTGGTGTGCACCACGATCGTCGAGACCGGGCTGGACATCTCCAACGCCAACACCCTCATCGTCGAACGTGGCGATCTGCTCGGCCTCGCCCAGTTGCATCAGCTGCGCGGGCGGGTCGGGCGGGGGCGGGAACGTGGTTATGCCTATTTCATGTATCCCCCCGAGACGCCGTTGACCGAGACGGCACACGACCGGCTGGCCACCATCGCCCAGCACACCGAGCTGGGCGCGGGCATGGCGGTGGCCATGAAGGACCTGGAGATCCGCGGCGCCGGGAACATCCTGGGCGGTGAGCAGTCCGGACACATCGCCGGAGTGGGCTTCGACCTCTACATCCGGCTGGTCGGCGAGGCCGTGGCGGCGTTTCGCACCGCTGCGGGCGCCGGGTCCTCCGATACTGCCGCCGAACCCG
>JBOHHD010000423.1:0-2168 GCA_050700515.1 Pseudonocardiaceae bacterium | reverse complement strand
GTGTGGGAGAGCCTGCGGGCCGGTCCCCTGGTCGCCGCGGAGCGGATGCTGTCCGCCGGGCGACAGCTGGCCACGACGGTGTTCGACGAGCGCTCCCAGCACCTGGTGGCCGAGCTGCTGGACCGGCTGCCCCCCGGTGACTGGGTGGACGTGGTCTGGCTCGCCGACGGGTCGGCGCCCGCGCTGCCGGTGGAGCTGCTGCGCCTGAGCACCGGCACCGGGCAGGACCTCGGCCCACTGGCCCTGCGAGCCGGGGTCACCGTGCTCCGCCGGGTGGCCGGTGCCCCGCAGATCACCCCGACGCCGTGGCCCGGCCCGCTGAAGATCCTGGCCGCCGTCGCCGCCCCCGACGAGTCGCGCACCAAGAACCCGCCGCTGGACACCGAGGCCGAGATGCAGGCCGTGCTGGACGCGGTCGCCGGCGTCGCCGGTGACCCGCGGGCACAGGTGCAGATCCTGGAGGTGGCCTCGGTGCAGCAGATCATCGAGGCGTTGCGCGCCGATGCCTACCACGTGCTGCACCTGTCCGCCCACGGCTCGGCCGAGTCGATCGAGCTGGAGAACGAGGACGGCGCTCCGGTGCCCGTCGGCGCCACCCAACTGATCGACGCGCTGCGCCACGCCGGCAAGCCGGTGCCGCTGATCATGCTGTCGTCCTGCTCCGGCGGGGCGTCGGGGGCCGGGGCGCTGGCCACCGGGCTGATCCGCCGGGGAGCCGACCGGGTGATCGCCATGCAAGCCCCGGTCACCGACCACTACGCCACCACGCTGGCCGCATCCTTCTATCGCGAACTGGTCACGGAGCCGGGCCAGCCGGTGCGCCAAGCCCTGGCCCGAGCCCGCCGGGACACCGAACACCACCTGTCCATCACCCGGCAGGACAAGCAAGCCCCGCTGCCCGAGTACGGCGTGCCCACCCTGCTCACCGCCCACACCGACGCCGCCCTGGTCGACCCCGCGACAGCGTCACAGCCGCTGACCCGGGTGACGGTGGTGCCGTCGGGCACCTCGGTCCGGGAGCTGGCGCTCGGCGCGCTGATCGGACGCCGCCCGCAACTACGTACCGCCACCACCATCCTGCGCCGCACCCAGGGCACCCGCGACCAATACGGAGCAACCGCCGGAGTGCAACTACTCGGCGTCGGCGGGATCGGCAAGACCGCCGTCGCCGGACGGATACGGACCCGGCTACGCACCGACGGCTGGGCCATCGTCGTCCACGAAGGCCGCTGGAACCCCACCACCCTGATCACCGGAGTCGCCAACGCCCTCACCACCCTCCCCGAACTCACCGACACCATCACCCAGCTACACGACCAGAAGATCGACGACGTGCACAAGCTCGCCCTGATATGCGGTGTGCTGGCCCGGCATCGGCTGTTGTTGGTCTTCGACGACTTCGAGCAGAACCTCTCCCGCCCCGGTGGCGAGGCATTCCTGGACCCCACCGTGCAGGACGTGATCACCGGACTGTGCGAGCACGCCGAGACGGGTGCGGTGCTGGTGACCTCCCGCTACCCCCTGCCCGGCCCTCAGGATCTGCTCGTCGAGGTCCCGATCCCACCGCTGTCACCCAGCGAACTGCGGCGGCTGTTCCTGCGCCTGCCCGCGCTACGCGACCTCGACCCCGAAGACCGCCGATTGCTGCACCGCACCGTGGGCGGGCACCCCCGGCTGATCGAGTTCGTCAACGCCCTGCTACGCGGCGGACGCGCCAACCTCAAACACGTCCAGGCCAAACTCCGCGACCTCGCCGAGCACGAGGGCATCGACCTCACCAAGCCCCGCCCCCTCGACCAAGCCCTGACCGAGGCCATGCTGCTGGGCAGCGCCGACATCCTGCTCGACGAACTGCTGCACCTGCTCACCCCGCATCAGCGCGTCATACTCGACCAGATCGCCGTGGGCCGGGCTCCGATGCGCCTGGACGACCTCGCCTACACCCTCACCAAAGCCCCACCCCACCCTGCTCCACACCAGACCGCAACAGCCGACCTGGCCGCCCTCGACTCCGACGTCGATCGTTTAACCGACCTCACCCTGCTAAGCGCCGTCCCGGGTATCACCATGCACCCCTGGACCGCCGACCTCCTCGAACGCCGCGCACCCGACCTCACCCCCCACCACCAGCGCGCCCTGGCCATGCGCATGCGCAGAGTCACCGACGG
>JBOHHD010000422.1:0-2297 GCA_050700515.1 Pseudonocardiaceae bacterium | reverse complement strand
TACGCCTGTACGTGCGTACCTGAGGGGCGCTGCGCACCCGTGAGTGGCATTACGTGCTATAGCACGTAATGCCACTCACGGGTGCGCAGCGCCCCTCAGGTACGCACGTACAGGCGTAGCGTGACGTAGCCGGTGACGGCGGCGATCACGGAACCCACCAGCAGCAGGATCGGGGCGACCGCGAAGATGTCCGAGTAACCGATCCGCGGCACGATCGCGGCCTCGAAGACGTCGATGAGCACCCGGTCGATGAACGCGACCTTGGCGATCACCAACCCGAGGGTGGCCAGCACCCCACCGATGATCCCGGCTACCAATGCCTCAAGAAGGAAGGGCAGTTGGGTGTACCAACGGGTGGCGCCGGTCAGGCGCATGATTCCCACCTCGGCACGCCGGGTGAACGCCGAGAGCTGGATGGTGTTGGAGATCAGCATCAGGGCGGCGATGGCCTGGATCATGGCAACCACAAAGGTGGCGTTGCGCAACCCGGCGAGGGCGCGGAACAGCTGCGCGAGGTATTCACCCTGATCGGTGACCCGGTCCACCCCCGGGCGCCCGGTGAACCCCTCGGAGATGTCGCCGAACCGTTGCGGATCGGACAGCGTGACCCGCAGCGACGCGGGCAGTGCCTCCGGCCGCGCGAGCGCCAGCAGCTCCGGTTGTCCCTCGAAGATCCGCTTGAACCGCTCGAAGGCGTCCTGCCTGCTCTCGAACTCCACCGCTTGCACACCTGCGGATACCTCCAGCTCCTGGCGCAGGTCCGCACAGGTACTGGAGGTGCAGGTGGGATCGTTGGCGCTGATGTCGGCGCTGAGGAACACCACCGTCTCGACGCGCTGGTAGTAGTCCTGCTCCATCCGGTCGATGGTGTTGACGACCAGCAGACCTCCGCCCAGTAGGGCCAGTGAGATCGCGGTGGTCAAGATCATCGCAACTGTCATCGTGACGTTGCGGCGCAGGCCGGTGACGACCTCGCTGAACACGAAGCTGGCGCGCATCGGGAGTGGGGGTTCCTTGCGGTCTCAGTATCGATGCTCCGACCCTGTAAATACGTCTCAGCGGCCGACGCCGTAGACGCCGCGGCTCTCGTCCCGGACCACCTGTCCGAGTTGGAGTTCCACGACGCGACGGCGCATCGAATCGACGATCGAGTGGTCATGGGTGGCCATCAGCACGGTGGTGCCGGTCCGGTTGATCCGCTCCAGCAGAAACATGATGTCCTGACTGATGTCGGGGTCCAGGTTGCCCGTCGGCTCGTCAGCCAGCAACAACAGCGGCCGGTTCACGAACGCCCTGGCGATGGCAACCCGCTGCTGCTCACCGCCGGAGAGCTCATGGGGCATCCGGTCGGCCTTGCCCTCCAGGCCGACCAGGTCCAGCACCTCGGGTACCACCCGGCGGATGGTCTGACGGGGTTTGCCGATCACTTCGAGGGCGAAGGCGACGTTCTCCGAGACCGTCTTGTTGTTCAGCAGGCGGAAGTCCTGGAACACGCAGCCCACCCGCTGCCGTAACTGGGGGACCTGGCGCGCGGAAAGCTTGCCGACGTTCCAGTCGGCCACGTAAACCTCACCCTTGCTGGGCACCTCCTCGCGCAGCAGCAGACGCAGGAAGGTGGACTTGCCCGAGCCGGACGCGCCGATGAGAAACACGAACTCGCCCTTGTCCACCTCGACCGAGACGTTGTCCAGCGCGGGTCGGGTGGAAGTCTTGTAAGACTTGCTGACGTGTTCGAGCCGGATCACGAGCGGCGAGTCTACCGCTAGCCGGTGGCCGTGGTCTGTTGCTGGCGGCGCCAGCGGATACCGGACTCCAGGAAGCCGTCGATGTCCCCGTCGAGGACCGCGGCCGGGTTGCCCACCTCGTGCTCGGTCCGCAGATCCTTGACCATCTGGTAGGGATGCAGCACGTAGGAGCGCATCTGGTTGCCCCAGGAGCTGCCCTCGCCCTTGAGCGCGTCCAGCTCTGCTTGGCGCTCCTGGCGTTTGCGCTCCAGCAGCCGGGACTGCAACACCCGCATAGCCGCGGCGCGGTTCTGGATCTGCGACTTCTCGTTCTGGCAGGACACCACGATGCCGGTGGGCAGGTGGGTGATGCGCACCGCGGAGTCGGTGGTGTTCACGCTCTGCCCACCCGGTCCGGAGGACCGGAAGACGTCGATCCGGATTTCGCCGTCCGGGATGTCGACATGGTCGGTGGTTTCGGTGACGGGCAGTACCTCGACACCCGCGAACGAGGTCTGGCGGCGGCCCTGGTTGTCGAACGGCGAGATCCGGACCAGCCGATGAGTGCCCTGT
>JBOHHD010000421.1:0-7011 GCA_050700515.1 Pseudonocardiaceae bacterium | reverse complement strand
CTACGATCCCGAACAAGGTCGAGAGAGTGCTGGTAGCAGGTGATGGCCTCCCCGTAGTCACCGAGCTGATGATGAATGTAACCGAGGCTGTCCCATGCACTGGCCTCCCGATAGCAGTCGCCCATTTCCTGGAACAGAGCAAGGGCCTGCTGACAGCAGGTGAGGGCCTGCGGGTGGTCACCGAGCTGGGCGTGATACCAGCCGAGCGCATTGAGGGCTCCGGCCTGACCATCTCGATTGCCGGCGGCTCGATGCAGTTCGTGGGCCTGCCGGGCGTGGTGCAACGCTTCGCCGTAATGGCCTTGCCGCGCACGCACATAGCCGAGATTGAGGTGGACGTATCCCTGGCCGACGTAGTCACCGAGTTCGCCGTACAAACCTTGGGCGTACCGGAAATGAATGTGGGCGTCGTCGTAGCGACCCAGACGGGTGTAGGCACGGGCGAGACCGCGGTGAGCGTGAGCTTGTCCAGCTCGGTCGGACAGCCGCCGCGCGGCCTCCACGGCGGCGTTCTGGACGGCGGCTAGGCCACGCCAGTGTCCCCGCAGGTCGAAGAAGTCGGTAAGGGTCCAGGTCAGCCCCCAGGCGTGGGTGTCGAATCCACCGCGGACGGCCTGGTCGACGGCAGCGAGCAGCGCCGGATGCTCGACGGTGAACCAGTTCAGTGCCTGTTTATAGTTGTCGAGATTCTCGGGCATGACCCCGGGCTGGGCTGACGCGGGGATGATCGGGTCCCGGTGCGGATCCAGTAAGAGTGCGGCAGCTCGGGCGGTATGCAAATAGTGATCCAGCGCCCGATGCACCGCCGCGCGCCGTTCGGCGGCGGTGTCAAGGGTTTGGGCGAGTTCAGCAGCGTAAGCCCGGAGCAGATCGTGAAATGCGAATCTGCCGGAGACATGCTCGAAGATCAGGTGCACCCGAGCAAGCTCGGCGAACAGCGGACGAACCTGTCCTGGCGGGATGCCGGCCAAGCTGGCCGCGGCAGCTGCGGCGATGTCCGGGCCCGGGTGCAACCCCAGTAACCGGAACAGCCGGGCCGCGCCGCCACCCAGACTGTGGTAGGACCAGGAGAATACCGCCCGGGCATCGGTGGTGGCATCCTCGCTGGCGAACCCATCGAGCCCGCCCTGGCGGTCATTCAGCTCATCAGCCAGCATCTCCAGCGACACCCTGGGCCGGCAGGCGGCGCGGGCGGCCACGATGGCCAGGGCCAGCGGCAGCCGCGTACACCTCGTGATGATCTCGTCCACCGCGTCCGGTTCGGCCGCTACCCGTCCCGCGCCGAGGCGACGGGCCAGGAGCTGTCGTGCTTCGTCGATGGTCAGCAGGTCCACCGTGAGCGGGTGGGCGCCCTCGGTGGTGACCAGGCCGGACATCTGATTGCGGCTGGTCACTACCACGACGCATCCCGGTGCGCCGGGCAGCAGCGGGCGCACCTGCTCGGCGTCGCGAGCGTTGTCCAGCACTACCAAAACCCGCCGACCGGCCAGCAGGCTGCGGTACAGCGCGGTCTGCGCTTCCAGGCTGACCGGGAGGCGTTGCGGCGGCACCGCGAACGCGTCCAGGAAACCCCGCACCGCCTCGGCCGGGGTCATTACCGACCCAGTCGAGTCGAAACCCCGTAGGTTCATATACAGCTGACCGCCCGGGAATCGCTCGGCCACCCGGTGTGCCCAGTGCACCGCGAGAGCGGTCTTGCCCACCCCTGCGGTGCCCGACAGCGCCGAGATGAGCACTGCGGTCGGTTGTTGATCCGCGATGGCCAGGATGGCGTCGAGTTGGGTGAGCGCGCCTTCACGGCCGACGAAGCTGCAGGTGTCCAGCGGTAGCTGCGCCGGGACTTCAGACGCTGGTGCCCCGCGGGCCGGCCCGCTCGTCGACGTCCTGATCGGGGCGTGCAGGTCGAGGCACTCGTCATGGTTCAGAATCGCCTGCTCCAGGCGCCGCAGCTCGTCACCGGGTTCGAGACCGAGATCATCGAGCAGGATCGCGCGCCCGGCGCGGTAGACCTCGAGAGCCTCGGACTGCCGGCCAGACCGGTACAACGCCACCATGAGCTGCGCCCGGATCCGCTCCCGCAGCGGATGCCGCGCCACGAGCTGGAACAGCTCGGGAAGAAGCTCGGCGTGCCTGCCCAGCGCAAGGCGAACCTCGGCGTGGCTTTCCACCGCAACCTGCCGTAGCTGCTCCAGCCGGACAGCTTCTTGCTCGATGACCCCTGCGTCTCTGAGATCGGCAAACGCTGGGCCTCGCCATAGGGCGAGCGCATCCGCCAGCAAGTCCGTGGCCCGTTGGGCATCATCTCCGGCCAAAGCGGCCCGGCCGTGGCCGGCCAGGCTTTCGAACCGCGCGCTGTCGAGCTCGCTTTCATCGGCCAGCAGTGCGTATCCCGAAGGACGGCGTTCGATCCATCGCTGCTCGCCCAGCCTGCGGCGCAAGAAGTGGATGTAGGAGCGGACGTTGTCGCGGGCCGATGGCGGCGCTTGCTGTTCCCATAAGGCATCGACGAGAGCGTCGACCGCAACCGGGTGGCCGGTTCGGCACAGCAACACACCCAGTACCAGACGCTGTTTATGGGTGCTGACCTCGATCATCCGTCCGTCGGCATGGATCTCGAGCGGGCCCAGAACCCGGAACTCCATAGCAATCTCCCACGCCATCACGATGATATACGGCAAATATACGCCGGCTCAACGCCGACGGTGAAATATCCTGAGTCAGGAATTCAAGAAAGAAGGTTACGGGGTCGAACAAAGTGCGGCTCATGCCTACTCGGTGATGGAAGGTGGGTCATGAAGGTTTGGAAACTAGGCATCGTGGTCGGAACGATGGCGGTGTCCGTCGGACTGCTCGCGACTCCGGCATCGGCTGATTCCGGCGTCATTTACTCCGGCGGTGGGAGCGATTGTGCGGGCAGGTGGCTGAGCGGACCCAATAAATTTCAGATCATGGACAGGGCCGGTGGCAATGATAACGACTACTGCTACATCGACTACGGACCCTCGGGAAATAATGTCAGTCGGCGAGTAACGATCTCCGAGGACTCCAGGATCGGGAGATGGCAAACCCGCACCCCCGATCTGTCCGGAATCGGTAGGATGATCTACTTCAAGGTGTGCGAAGAGCGTGAGAACGACTCAGACCTGTGCTCCAATGTGGGCGGCTACGGAACGTAGTATCGCCGGTACCGACGCGTCTTCGCTGGACAGTGGTCGGTCCTCGTGGGCGCCACGCTACATCGACGGCCCAACACTCCGGAGTGCGACGGGGAGCTGGCGCGGTGGTGGCCTGCCGCGCCGGCTCCCCCGTCGCACCGTGTGTGGTTCTCGTCCAGGGCTTGCCGGCCACAACCTGGGCACGGGCGCAGGCATGCGGACTGATGGGTAGGTCGTCGTAGATGATCCCAGCGTGGGCTACCTCAACTCTGCGCTGCACTGGCTCGACGACCTGGGGAATCTGCCGCTCCCGTCCCTGCTTCTCGTCGCCGGAGTCGTCCTGCTCATTGCCGTCGTGCTGGCCGCACGCTGGGTGATCCGCCATCCCGACCGGATGCTTGTGCCGGTGCGCTGGCTACGCGCCCGCCCTGCCGTCGCGCGGCTGGAGCACCGTTACGCCCGGCAGTTACGTTCCCTCGTCGGCCGGCTGTACCCGAAGACCTCCGCCGGGCTCACCCTGGTGGTCGGGATCGGCGCGGTCGTCCTGCTCGTCGCCACGCTCAGTGAGATCACCGAGGACGTCGTCACCGGCGACGAGCTCGTCCAGATCGACAGCCCGGTTTCCCGCTATCTGCGGGAACACCGGGAACCGTGGCTGACCACCACCATGGGCGTCATCACCGACCTCGGCAGCACGGTGGTGCTGGTGCCGGTACTGCTCGCCGTCGGGTTCGTGGCCCACCGCCGCCGCCATACCTGGGCGCCGATGGTCTTCCTCGCCCTGACGCTGAGCGGTGCGACCCTGACCAGCACCATCATCAAACTGGCGGTCGCCCGAGACCGGCCGGGCCCCGAAGCGCTCGTGCAGGCCCTGGGCTACGCGTTCCCCTCCGGGCACAGCACCGCCGCCACCGCAGGCTGGCTCGCCATCGCCGTCGTTCTGGCCTGGCTCGCGCGAAACCGCACCGTCGGAGTCAGCCTGCTCGCCACCGCGCTCGTCGTCGCCGTACTGGTCGGAATTTCCCGGGTCTATCTGGGGGTACACCACTTCACCGATGTCCTGGCCGGCTGGTCCCTCGGTGCACTGTGGCTGACCGTGACCCTCGCCGTCGTCCACCTCCTCACCTTCGGGAGGCGATAACCGCATCCTTTCGATCTTCGACGTTGTGCTCATCGCCGACCTCGAACGCTCATCCGAATGCCCGTGCACCCGCGTTGGCTGATGGACCAGTCCAACCAGTCCGGCGCCAGGTCGTGGGGCACCGACAACGGACTATGGTCTCCGCCGTGACCGCACCCTCCGCCTTGCGCGACACCAGGGCTGCCTACGACGCCGTTGCGTCCCTCTACGCCGCGCGCTTCGGTAACGCGCTTGAGACCAGACCGCTGGAACGTGCGCTGCTGGCCGCGTTCGCCGAACTGGTGCAGGCCCACGACGCCGGACCGGTCGCCGACATCGGATGTGGCCCCGGCCACGTGACGGCACACTTGCACGCGCTCGGGCCGACCACCTTCGGCATCGACCTGTCCTCCGCGATGGTCGCCCTGGCCCGCCGAGCGCATCCGGACCTGCGGTTCGACGAGGGGTCGATGACCGCCCTGGACCTCGCCGACGGAGTTCTCAGCGGCATTCTCGCTCTCTACTCGATCATCCACACCCCACCGCAGCAACTGCCCATCGTGTTCACCGAGTTCCAGAGAGTGCTGGCCCCGGGCGGCCACCTGCTGCTCGGATTCTTCGCGGGTGACGATCCACTGCCCCAGGAATTCGACCACAAGGTCTTGCTCGCCTATCGATGGTCGCCCGACAGTCTCGCGGAACTGTTGCGCCAGGCCGGGTTCGTCGAGGTCGCTCGATTGCTGCGCGAGCCTCACGAGGATGAGCGGTTCCAACAGGCCCACCTGCTGGTTCGCAAGCCACAGGAACTCTGAGCCTGGATCCACCGGTGGATCCAGGCTAAGGGACGCTCTCGCGTCTCAGTCATTGGCGTCGGTCAGGGCAGGGTTTCGATCTCGACTCCGGTGTGCCCGTAGGGGCGGTACCGGGCCGGCTCCGCGGTGACGAGGGGCCACCCGCGCTGCCGGGCGCAGGCGATGGCGTGGGCGTCGGCCTGGGTGCCGCCGAGCAGACCGACGGCCCGAGCTTGCTCGCCGTCGAGCGAATCGGTGACGGTGACGTACAGATTGAGCAGGACCTCGAGCAGGGGGTACTTGCCGACGTCGAGCGTGGCCCAGGCAGCCGCGATCGCGGTCGAGGGAATGGCGAGCACGATCGACTCCTTGGCTGCGGTCCAGACGAGCGCGGCGCAGTAGACCGAGCTCTCGGTGGCGAACGCCAGGAGTGCTGAGGCGTCGAGGACACGCCCGCCGATCACGGCGCCGACGCCGGGGGCAGTCCCAGGTCGCGGCGGACGGCGTCGAGAGCTTCGCGGGGCGGTGGACCACCGAGCACGCGCTCCAGCTCGGCGAGGTCCCGGTCGCGCCGGAGCTGGGCGCGCAGCGCACCGGCCACGAACGCGGACATGCTCTCCGCCGCGCCGGCGGCTACCGCAGATCGGGCATCAGCGAGTAGATCAGGTGGCAAAGTCACACTGATTCGCTCGACAGTCACACTAATAGGGTATCAGCGTAATACTTGCCGGTGGTCTCACGGGGTGAGCAGGGCTGCACACCTCTGCACCGAACCGCGCACCTCAGCACCGAACGTGCCTAGGCTTGGGCATGGTGCGCGACCGGTCTGCCCCGAGCGTCTGGTGGGCCACCGCCCCGGTGCTGGCCGTGCACGGTGGCGCCGGTCGCATCGTGCCAGAGGAGTTCAGCCCCCAGCGCGTTGCCTCGGCCAAGGGCGGGCTCGGTCAGAGCTTGACGGCGGGCATGACGGTGCTGCGCGACGGTGGGTCCGCGCTCGACGCGGTGGTCGCGGCGGTGACGGTCCTGGAGGATGACGAGCAATTCAATGCCGGCCGGGGGGCCGTCCTCACGGCGGCCGGAGGCGTGGAGCATGACGCGGCGGTGGCGGACGGGGCGACGCGCCGCGCGGGCGGTGTGACCTGCGTGAGCGGTATCCGCAATCCGGTGCTCGCCGCGCGCGCCGTGCTGGAGCGGACGCCGCATGTGTTGCTCAGTGGCGCGGGCGCTCACGCGCTCGCCCAGCGGGAAGGTCTCGCGTTCGCCCCTACCGACTGGTTCGTGACCGCGCGCCGGCAGGAGCAGCTGGCGGGGTTCCTGTCCCGGGGTCGGGCCGAGTCCGGCGGCGGGACGGTCGGCGCCGTCGCACTGGACAGCGCAGGGCACCTCGCGGCGGCGACCTCCACCGGAGGCACCATCGGCCAGCTCCCCGGTCGGGTCGGCGACACCCCCCTGATCGGTGCCGGCACCTGGGCAGATGACCGCTCCTGCGCGGTCTCCGCGACCGGCGACGGTGAGGCGCTGATGCTCAGCGTGTTCGCCCATGAGGTCGACGCGCTGGTGCGGCTCGCCGGTCTGAGCCTGGGCGCGGCCTGCCAGCGGGCGCTGTCGGAGCTCGGGGACCGGCAAGGGACCGGTGGCTGCATCGCCGTCGGGCCCGACGCCACGGTGACCATGCCGTTCACCAGCCCGGGCATGTTCCGGGCCGCGATGGACGCCACCGGCGTCCGCCTTGTCGGAATCTTCACCGAGCTCGGTTAGTGCACCGACCATGAACGTTGACCGGGTTGTGACTTGCCCCGACAGGGTTGGCGCCAGGTCCATGACCGGTCCGCTGACCGCCTTGAGTTCGGATGGGGCCACTTGTGAGGTCTGGCTCAAGGAGATTCTGGGGGTGTTGGGATTTCGTGATCGCCGTTTTGGGAGAAGTAACCGCGCTGCGCGCGGT
>JBOHHD010000420.1:0-3760 GCA_050700515.1 Pseudonocardiaceae bacterium | reverse complement strand
GAGTACAGCGACCACCCGTCGGCGGCCGTCACCGGTGGGGGAAAGCCACCCGGGCCGCGTTTCCCCGACGCCAGCAGCCGGGCGCTCTCGTAGCTGCGCCCGACGCGGGCAGCGATATCCTTGAGCGACACGAGATCGTCACTGGCCACCGCGCACACGGTCAGCCCGGTGGACTCGACGTCCCGGATGGCCGAGGTCAGCGCCTCCAGCAACGAACCGGCGGCCCGGTCGAAGTGCAGCCACCCGCTACCGGCCACGGTCTCCGGGGTGGAGTCGTCGCAGCCCGCCTCGAACAGCGCGTCCATCTCCTCGCCGCTGGGCGGGTGGTCGAGGATCAGCGTGAACTCGTGAGTGTTCATCGGTCCTCCTCGTGTCGGTGACGCTCCGCGAAGCGGTGTATCCGCCTGGCGACGTGTTCACCGACGCTGGGCGTAGACCACAGCGACAGGTCATCGCCGCATGCCTCGCAAACCAGTACGTCCCCTCGATGGCCTTTGCGGATTTGACCTGATCACTGATCGACTTCTGGGGTACAAAGCGTCAGGTGGCTCACAGGGCCGGCCACTCGATGGCTGGATCGCCGTAGACCTTATTGATCCGGTCGAAGTCCCGGTCATGGTGTAACACGGTCAGGCGACCGACGACCGCGAGCGAGGCGATCATCACGTCGGGCAGCGGAATGCAGCGCTGTAACCCGACACCCAGCGGCGCTTCCATGATTTCCACAGCGACCGCCTCGGAGCGGGGCGTCGCTGCGGCGTCGAGGAGCGGTTCAAGGAGGTGCTGGCGCAACGTAGGCCAGTGCTGCGGATTCCGCGCCGACACCGCCACTTCGAGCTTGGTCGGCAGACCGGCCCAGACCTTGCCGCGGTTGATGCGGTCCAGCCATACCTCGTAATCGGGTGACTGAGCCAGTGTCCATAGCGTGGACTTGTCGATCAGCCAGTCGGTCACGACCAAGCGGTACGCATCAGCGTCTGGTCACCAAGGTCGGCGGCCAGGGCTGCGGCCTGAGCGAACGACTCGCTGGTCACCGTCGGCCGGATCTGCCGCACATGCTCCGTTAGTTCCTCGGCGACGTAGGCATTGCGGCTCATACCTTTGGCGGCCGCCGCGATATCGAGTTTCTCGACGACATCCGAGGGCAAACCTTGAACAGGGAATGCCACGGCTCTCCTCGACAGACTCCGGACTTGAGATATCAGCCATGACATCACTGGGCTCGCGCCGACACTTATGCCACCCGGCAGGGAGGTTCGCGGCCCTCCAGGAAGGCTTGCAGGTTGTCGAGCACGAGCATGCCCATGGCAGTGCGGGTCTCCAGGGTGGCGCTGCCGAGGTGGGGCAGCAGCACGGCATTGTCCAAGTCGAGCAAGCCGGGGGGGATGTCGGGCTCACCCTCGTAGACGTCCAGTGCCGCCCCGGCGATGGTGCCCGAGCGCAACGCCGCGATCAGCGCTGAGGTGTCGACGATGTCGCCACGGGCGCTGTTGACCAGAAAGGCGCTCGGCTTCATCCGGGCCAGTCGCGCGGCGTTGATGAGGTGGGTGTTCTCGCCCCCACCGGGCATGTGCAGCGACACGAAGTCAGCCGTCTCCAGCACTTCTTCGACACTGCTGGCCCGGCGGGCGTCGGGAATCCCGTGCATGGGGTCGAAATCAGCCGAGTCGTAGAACACGATGTGCATCCCGAAACCGAAGTACGCCCGGCGGGCGACCGCGACGCCGATCCGCCCCATGCCGAGGATGCCCAGGGTCTTGCCGGTGACATCGGCGCCCATCAGGTGCGTCGGCCGCCAGCCGGTCCACCGCCCGGTGCGCACCTCGCGCTCCCCCTCACCGGCTCGGCGGGCGATCATGAGCAGCAGCGTCATCGCGGTGTCCGCGGTGGTGTCGGTCAGCACGCCGGGGGTGTTGGTGACGACGATCCCCGCCCTCGCGGCGGCCTCGACGTCGATGTGGTTGTAACCGACGCCGAAGTTGCCGAGGAACCGCGTCCGCAGCGGTCCTTCGAAGAGCTCGGCGGGCAACCGATCGGAGACGGTCGGCAGCACGACGTCGGCCTCGGCCAGGGCGGACCGCAGCCCGTCGTCCCCGAGCGGCACGTCGTCGGAGTTGAGCCGGACCTGCCGGAATCGCGCGCGTAGCTCCTCCTCGACCGCTGCGGGCCAGCGGCGGGTGACGACGATGACGGGGTCTGGCACGAGGTTCCTCCCGACGAGCACGATCAGGCCAGCAAGATCAAAAAACGAGGGTCACACCGGTGAGGGCAGCAGGTCATGCTCGGCCAGCGCGAGAGCCACTGTCTCACCGATGAACGAGGGGCTGGGTGCCACCGTGATACCCGCCGAGGTCAGGATCTCCACCTTCTCCTGGGCGGACTCACCCACGGCCGAGACGATCGCGCCGGCGTGCCCCATCTTGCGCCCCTTGGGCGCCGCCAGCCCGGCGATGTAGGCGATGACCGGCTTGCGCATGTGGTGGCGCACGTAGTCGGCGCCCTCGGCCGCTGATCGTGCCTGCGCAGTTGGGCCCGGTGAGCAGCATGCGCCTCTCGGCTCGGTAGCGCCGCAGGTAGCGCTTGACCTGCATCATGTCCTGGGTCGGGATCCCGTCGGTGATGCAGACGCAGTAGCGGATCCCGGCGTCGGCGGCCTCCATGATGGAGTCGGCCGCGAACGGTGCCGGCACGAAGACGATCGAGGTGTCCGCCTGGGTGGCCGCGACGGCGTCCTTGACGGTGTCGAAGATCGGCCGGTCCAATACGGTGTCGCCACCCTTGCCCGGCGTCACGCCCGCGACGATGTTCGTGCCGTAAGCGATCATGTCCTCGGCGTGGAACCGACCGATCCGCCCCGTCATCCCCTGGACGATGACGCGAGTGTGTTCGGTGATCAGGATGCTCATGCTCACACCCTGAGACCGGCCGGTGCGACGGCGGCGACGGCCTTGCCGGCCGCCTCGGCCAGGGTGTCCGCAGTGATGATCGGAAGATCCGATTCGTGCAACAGTTTGTGCCCTTCCTCGACGTGGGTGCCCGCCAGGCGCACCACCACGGGAACCGTGACGTCCATCTCGGTGAACGCGGCCGTAATGCCCTGGGCCACCCAGTCGCACCGGTTGATCCCGGCGAAGATGTTGACCAGCATCGCCTTGACGTTGCTGTCGCGCAGTACCGCGCGGAACGCCTTGAGTACCCGTTCGGGGGAGGCGCCACCGCCGATGTCGAGGAAGTTCGCCGGCCGCCCCCCGGCGATCGTGATCATGTCCATCGTCGCCATGGCCAGTCCGGCGCCGTTGATCATGCAGCCGATGTCGCCGTCGAGACCGACGTAGGCCAGGCCGCGGTCCGCGGCGTGGCTCTCCCGGGAGTCCTCCTGGCTGCGGTCGCGCAGCTCGGCGATCTCGGGATGGCGGAACAGCGCACTGTCGTCGAAGGACATCTTCGCGTCGAGCGCGACGAGCGCCCCGTCGCGGGTCACCGCCAGCGGATTGATCTCCAGCAGGGTGGCGTCCAGGTCCCGGAACGCCCGGTAGGCGCCCCGGAAGAGCCGGACGACCGGGGCGATCTGGGCCGGCGCCAACCCCAGCGCGAAGGCGATCTCGCGGGCCTGGAAGTCGAGGAAACCCACGGCGGGCTCGACCGGCGTCGGCAGGATCGCCGTGGGCTCGGTGGCGCAGCGCTCCTCGATCTGCGTGCCGCCCTGCTTCGAGGCCAGGACCGTGACCCGCTCGGTGCGGCGGTCCAGCACGATCCCGAA
>JBOHHD010000419.1:0-1618 GCA_050700515.1 Pseudonocardiaceae bacterium | reverse complement strand
CAGCAGCTACCTGCTGTCCACGACGAGACCGGCCGACATTGCTCACCCGCCGGGTCTACCAGAGCACCCTGTCAGCTCCACCACGCCCCGACTCCTTCGGACACGCAGCTACGCGCTGGTCAGCTGGTTATCGTGGCTGGGTCAGTGGCTCGGCGGTGAAGGCTTCGATGGCACCCGCCAACTCGACGGCATCGCGGCCAGGGTTCTTGATTGCGCTCAGCGCAGTACGTACCCGCTCCACCGCGGTTACGATCCCATGGACCCGCTGCGTTGGGGGAAGGCCGAGAACCGGGCTGAGTGCTTCGACCGCGCCGTCGAGCGTTCCTTGGGTCACTCGGGCAACCGCAAGGACACAGCGGGCGACCGCTTCGTTTCGGAACGAACCGCCAGGAACGACCACCGGGAAGGCCTCCAACGCTTCCAGGGCGAATCGTTCCGCTTGAACCGCCTCAGGTTCGTCGCCCCAGGAGAATGCCTCGGCGGCGTAGTAGAGCTGGCCGGGCCGGATGAAGGTGCACAGCCCGCCGAGGACATCCAAATCGTCGGGCTGCACCCGATCCAGCGCATCGGCTGACCGGGCCACGGCGGCTTGGACTTCTTCCCGCCGGTTCAGCGCACCCAGGGCTCGGGCCTCGGTACTGAACAGCAACACCCCAGCGCTGCCGCGACTGCGGGCCGCCGCATCGGCGCCGAGCTGGGCGTAACGCAGCGCATCATCCCACCGTTCGGACCAATAGCTGATGTTTGCCTGCAGTCCCCGGATCCAGGCGCGCAGCCCGTCATGCCCGGCATTGTCCGCGCAGGCGTATCCGGCGCGGGCCTGCGTCATCGCGTCATGAACGGCGCCGAGATCCTGCGATGCCATCGCCATCAGCCCACAGGTGATCCCGGCGACCAGGTACAGATCCCGGCTCTGCTCCGGGCGTTGCTGTCGCTCCAACAGCTCGAATGCGTGGTCCTGGGTGTGCACCAGATCATCCAGCAGTGTCGGCAGCGGCTGACGGCCGTAGGCGAAGACCAAGCGGCGGACGTCATCGGCCAGCTGGTCAACTGTCTCTGCCCCGACGTGGGATGCTTCGAGGCGGGTGAGAAAGTCCCGAGCCTTGTCGGCGCTCATCGCGATCACCTGTCCTTCCCGGTCGGTCCGGGCGGTGCCCCGCGCCGTGACCACCCCATTGTGCCGCCGGGAAGACCGCAACGCCGCGATGCCGTAGGGCGGGCCGAACAGCCGTGCCACCGGCTCGCCGAACATCTGCTCCAAGACGCCCTGCGCTGAGAGACGGGGCAGGTTGTGCAGCTGACCGGACACCCATCGGTAGGCCTGCCGCTCGCTGAGTCCAGCGCCTTTGCCGACCCGTTCGTATCTGCGCCGGAACTCCTCCACGGTGACGTGCTGCTGCCGGAGCACTTGCTCAAGCCGGGTTCGGGGCACCTCGTACTCGGTCATTCTCACTAACCCCCTTCATTCGGTCGGCCCACTCTAGAGCCTGCTTATCGGACGCGGGGGTAAGCAGGGCGCACGACAGTGAACGTCACCGGACGTCAGTAACCATGACCTGCATTTGACAGCCCATCCCGCAGAAAGTGCACACACCCACCGCAATGCGCAAACTCTGCC
>JBOHHD010000418.1:0-4517 GCA_050700515.1 Pseudonocardiaceae bacterium | reverse complement strand
GGCCGAGGTCGATCGCCACGCCGAGCGCCTCGAGCACGTCCGCAGTGCCGCACTGCGACGACGCCGCGCGGTTGCCATGCTTCACCACCGGTGCCCCGGCCGCGGCGGTCACCAGCGCGGCCATCGTGGAGATGTTGACGGTCCGCGCGCCGTCGCCCCCGGTGCCGACCACATCGACCGCCCGTCCGGGTATCGGCACTCGGCGCGCGTGCGAGAGCATGCCGCCGGCCAAGCCGGCAATCTCCGCCGGACTCTCCCCCTTGCCCCGCAATGCCACCACGAACGCGGCTACCTGGGCGGGCGTGGCGGTACCGGACATCATCTGATCCATCGCCCACGCTGTGTCACCGGTGTCCAGATCCATTCCGGAGATCAGCGCGGTGAGCAGCACCGGCCAACTGCGCGCGTCCGCCGTGCCCACCATGCGACCCGGCCTCATCCCTGCGATCCCTGCGCCGCCGGCAACCGGCGCGAGCGCAGTACCTCGGCGACGGTCTCCGCGGCGACCAGCGGATCCAGCGGGTGCACGATCACCGCGTCGGCCTGCGACCAGACGGCCAACCAGCGATCATCCTTGCGCCGCACCGAGACGATGACCGGCGGACAGCGCGTGATCTCGTTCTTGAGCTGCCGGGACAGGCCCATGCCCCCGGTGGGCTGCGCTTCCCCATCCAGGATGGCAAGATCCACCTCACCTGCATCGACCACCGCCAACACCTCGGCGATCGTCCCGGCCTCGACATAGTCGAGCCGACCCAGCTCCCGCGCCGGACGTCGTCCGACAGCGGTGATGATGGCCGTGCGCACCTCCGGCCGGTGGCTGAAGACCAGAACTGTGGTGGTAGCGCTCGCAGCGTTCATGGGATAGTCGCAGGTCCTCCGTGTCAGCGTCGGTGAACAGACGCGGGCGCCGGGTCAGATCCGCCGGACGCACTAGCCGGGCAGGTGGTCGCAAGGATGATATCCGGCGACCACACCCATGGCGGGCTGTGGCGGGGGTCTCAATCCGGAAACCTGATCGAGCAATCGAAGCAACTTGCCCTGCCCCAGTCCCGCCAGCGCAGACGTCGGTGGTCATAATGCTCGACGTGACCCCCTCGTCCAGCCTGGCGACGCCCTCCATCAGCCAGCGGGTGCACTCACTGAACCGGCCCAACATGGTCAGTGTGGGCACTATAGTATGGTTGTCCAGTGAGCTGATGTTCTTCGCAGGCCTGTTCGCCATGTTCTTCACGGTGAAAGCGCAGAGTGAAGGCCCGTGGCCGCCGATACTCGAGTCGACCGGCGAACCGATTCACCTTGACATTCCTTACGCACTGATAGTGACGATCGTCCTGGTGTCCTCTTCATTCACCTGCCAGTGGGGCGTGTTCAAAGCCGAGCAAGGCGATGTCTTCGGGCTACGACTCTGGTACACCATCACACTGATCATGGGCACGATCTTTGTACTCGGTCAGGCTAATGAGTACCGAAATCTCATCCACGAGGGTGTCACGATCCCTTCCGGAGCCTTCGGTACAGTTTTCTATCTCGCCACAGGCTTCCATGGTCTCCATGTGACCGGCGGTCTCATCGCGTTCATCTACCTCATCATCCGGACGAAGCTGAGCAAGTTCACCCCAGCGCAAGCCACTGCGGCAATCGTCGTGTCTTACTATTGGCATTTCGTCGACGTGGTATGGATCGGCCTATTCGCTGTCATCTACTTCTTGCCATAGTACTGCAAACACGGGACCGCCCGGGAACTTGCTCGATAAGCCCAGCACCGAATCCGAACTCGACAGACAGCAGGGATAGCAGAGACCGATGACCACCAAACCCACAGGCCGATCGAGCGCAGGCCGATCGAGCCCCATCGGCGCGGATGCCACGGGATCAAACCCGGCCCGAGGGGGCCGCAGCAGAATGCGTCGCCGGATATCGGGGATGCTGGCGCTCTCCATCGCACTGCTCTCCGCGGGCGGGCTTTACACGGTGCTCACCCCCCAACCACAGACTGCACTGGCCCAGGACAGCTCCGCGCTGGTGCGTCAGGGTGAACAGCTCTACAACAACGCTTGTATCAGCTGTCACGGGGCCAACCTGCAGGGGGTGCCCGACCGTGGGCCCAGTCTGATCGGCGTCGGCGAGGCGGCGGTGTACTTCCAGGTCTCCACCGGACGGATGCCCGCAGTGCGCCAGGAAGCACAGATCACCGAGAAACCGGTCAAGTTCGACCCCCAGGAGATCGACGCTCTCGGCGCGTTCGTGCAGGCGAACGGTGGTGGTCCGCAGGTGCCGGACGGCGACCTAGGCGGCGGTAACTCCGCCAACGGAGGAGAGTTGTTCCGGCTCAACTGCGCATCCTGCCACCAGTTCACCGGGCGGGGTATCGCATTGTCGTCCGGCAAGTTCGCGCCCGCCATCAACGAGGTGAACGCCCAGCAGGTCTACACCGCGATGACCACCGGGCCGCAGAACATGCCGAAGTTCTCCGATCGACAGCTCACCCCCGAGGAGAAGCGGGACATCATCGCCTACATCGATTCCATCAGTGGCGAACGCAACAATCCCGGGGGGTATTCACTCGGTGGTTACGGACCAATATCCGAGGGCGTCGTCGCCTGGATCATCGGGATCTCAGCACTTGTGGCCATCACACTGTGGGTGGGAGCGAAGGCATGAGCGGTCACGACCTGCCCGCCGCAGAACGCCCGAGTGACGCGGATCTGTCCAGGATGAGCCAGGACGAACTGGTCCGGCTCGGTTTGGCGCTCGATGGAGTGACTCTCGTACATCGGGAGGATCCGTTCCCGGTGCCGGGAACCCGTGCGGAGAGACGCACCGAGCGCAAGGTGGCGCTGTGGTTCGTCATCGCCGCTCTTACGGGTCTCGGCTCCATCGCGGCCTATCTTTTCTGGCCCTGGGAGTACGCCCCGCCCGGCAGCCCCGGCAGCGAGCACCTGTTTTATCTGCTCTATACACCGATCGTCGGGGTGCTGTTCGGGATCTCAGTGTTCGCCGTCGGTACCGCCACGATCATTTACGCCAAGCAACTCCTACCGCATGAGACTGCGGTACAGCAGCGTCACACCGGTGCGTCCGCTGAGATCGACCGGGCGACCACCGCCGCGCTCCTGACCGACAGCAAGGTCCGCAGTGGTCTGGCTCGACGATCCTTGATCAAGCGAACCGCCGGGTTGGGCGCGGGCGCATTCGGCGTGGGAGTGGGCGTCTTCGCCTTGGGTGGCCTGGTGAAAAACCCGTGGCAAGGCGGGGCCAATGCTGCGCTGTGGACCACGGACTGGCGCTCGGAGGACGGCGAGCCGGTGTACCTGCGCTACGAGCACCATGACCTCACCCTGGCCCGGCCCGAGGACCTCGCCGCCGGAAGTATCGCAACGGTCTTCCCATACAAGCGCTCGTGGACAGCCGAAGAGGCGCATCATGCGCTCCGGGGCTCGGACAACCCCGTGATGCTCATCCGGCTGCGCCCGGAGCAGGCCGAGCAGGTCGTTGAACGCAAGGGCCAGGTCGGCTTCAACTACGGCGACTTCTACGCATACTCGAAAATCTGTACTCACCTGGGCTGCCCGGCTTCGCTCTATGAGTCGCAAACCGCCCGCCTGCTGTGCCCCTGTCACCAGTCGCAGTTCGACTTGCTGCAGTACGCCAAGCCGATCTTCGGCCGGGCGACCAGGGCATTGCCACAATTACACATCGACGTCGATGATGAGGGATACTTCTACGCGAGGGGTGACTTCATCGAGGCGGTAGGGCCGGCGTTCTGGGAGCGGAGGTCGTGAGCGCGATGACGAAGCCGAACGAGACGGCAGGTGGGCCCTCCAGGGCGGCCAAGGCCGGGGACGAAGTCGATCAGCGATTCCACCTCGCCGCCGGAGTACGGCGGCAGATCAACAAGGTCTTCCCGACGCACTGGTCGTTCATGCTCGGCGAGATCGCCATGAACAGCTTCATCGTGCTGCTGCTCTCCGGGACCTATCTGGCGCTGTTCTTCGACCCCTCGATGGCCGAGGTCACCTACGACGGCGTCTTCGACAACCTGCGCGGCGTCCACATGACCCGGGCCTACGAGAGCTCGCTCGACATCTCCTTCGAGGTGCGCGGCGGGCTGTTCGTCCGCCAGATGCACCACTGGGCGGCACTGCTGTTCATGGCCGCGATGGTCTTCCACATGTTCCGCACGTTCTTCACCGGCGCGTTCCGCAAGCCGCGTGAGGCCAACTGGATCATCGGCGTGCTGATGCTCTTCGTCGGCACGTTCGCCGGCTTCACCGGCTACGGCCTCCCGGACGACCTCCTCTCCGGCATCGGGCTGCGCATCGCGTCGGGCATCACGCTGACCGTGCCGGTGATGGGCACCTGGGTGCACTGGGCGCTGTTCGGCGGCGAGTTCCCCGGCACGGAGATCATCCCGCGGCTCTACATCGTGCACGTGCTGCTCATCCCCGGCATCCTGCTGGCGCTGATCGCACTGCACGTCGGGCTGGTCTGGTACCAGAAGCACACCCAGTTCC
>JBOHHD010000417.1:0-4659 GCA_050700515.1 Pseudonocardiaceae bacterium | reverse complement strand
GTCATCGGCATCACCACGAATCGGAACACGGCGGCGAACCGATTACCCTCGTTGTCCTGTGCGGCCGCGAACGCCACCAGCGGGGCGCTGCAAGCCATCCCGCACAGCACGGCGAAGACCAGGGCGGCGAGCATCCCGAAACTCTGTACCGCGCCGAACAACGCGATCACGAGTAAATAGACGGCACCGGACAAGCTCAGCCGCAGCGCGATCCACGTCAGCTGTCCAGCAGCCAGCTGGCCAGGCGTGATCGGCGTGGCCGCGACACCCCAGTAGGTGCGCTGCCACTTGAACCTCGACAGGATGGGATAGGTCGATTCGAAAGCCGCGCTCTGCACGGCGCCGACCGCGAGCAACGCGGGCGCGAGGTAATCCAGGTAGGACACCCCGCCGGTGACCTGCCCCGCGCGACCACTCGAGTCGATCAATGCGCCGAAGCCGACGCCGAAGGCGACCAGAAACAGCAGCGGCAGCAGCAGGCTGGAGATGACGGTGCCCCGCCAGTTTCGCCGGTACCCGATCCACAACCCCTCGACGATCAGCAGCGCGGACCGCCATCCGGGCCGCACCCGGCCGGCACAGCGACGCGCCTGGACCGTCGCCATCAGTCGACCAACGATCGCCCGGTGAGCCGGAGGAACACGTCCTCCAGGGTGGAGCGCCGGACCAGGCTGGACAGCGGATACACCCCGGGCTGGTGCACGGCGGACAGCACTGACTCGCCGTCGGAGGTGTAGAGCAGCAGCCGGTCGGGCAGCTCCTCGGTCCGATCGGCCAAGCCGTCCACCGCGGAAACCCAGCGGTGTGACTCGCCCGGCGGAAACCGCAGTTCGAGCACCTCGCGAGTGGAGTACCGGACGATCAGCTCGCTCGGCGAGCCCTCCGCGACGATCAGCCCGGCGTCCATCACGACGAGCCGGTCACACAGCTGCTCGGCCTCGTCCATGTAGTGCGTCGTGATGATCAGCGTGACGCCCTGCTGCTTGAGCCGGAAAAGACGGTCCCACAGCAGGTGCCGAGCCTGCGGGTCCAGGCCGGTGGTCGGCTCGTCGAGCAGCATCAGTTCGGGATCGTTGACCAGCGAGCGGGCGATGGTGAGCCGCCGCTTCATGCCCCCGGACAATGTGTCGACTGCCGCGGTGGCCCGGTCGGTGAGCTGCGCGAAGTCCAGCAGTTCGGCGGCCTTGGCCCGCACCGCAGCTCGGGACATGCCGAAGTAACGACCGTAGATGCGCAGATTGTCCTGCACCGACAGCTCAGCGTCCAGGTTGTCCAGCTGCGGCACCACCCCCAGCCGGGCGCGAATCAACGGCCCCTCGGCATCCGGGTCCATCCCGAGCACCTGTAGCTCACCCGCGCTCCGCGGGGACACACAGGCGATCATTCGCATCGTGGAGGATTTGCCTGCGCCGTTGGGGCCGAGGAAGCCGAATGCCTCGGCGGGCCGAACGTCGAGGTCGATGCCGCGCACCGCCTCGACCACGCCGAATCGCTTGCGCAACCTACGGGCTCGCACCAGACCAGCGTGCTCTCCGGACACGAGGGCGACGCTACTCGTCGACTCCGACAATGCCGGTCGATTTTCGCCGGCTACGCCTGGCGTGGAGGCCGAAGACCTACAGTTCCGGGAACCAGAGCATGATTTCGCGTTTGGCGGAGTCCACCGAGTCCGACCCATGCACCAGGTTCGACTGGGTCTCCAACGCGAAGTCACCGCGGATGGTGCCCGGGGTGGCCTTGTCCACCGGGTCGGTGCCCCCGGCCAGCTGCCGGAACGCAGCCACCGCACGCTCGCCCTCGACCACCGCGGCTACCACCGAGCCGGACGTGAGGAACTCCAGCAACTCACCGAAAAACGGTTTCTCGGCGTGCTCGGCGTAGTGCTGCTCGGCCAGATCGCGCGGGACTGTGCGCAGGTCCAGCGCGGCCAGCGTCAGCCCCTTGCGCTCGATCCTGGCGATCACTTCACCAATCAGGCCGCGGCTCACACCGTCGGGCTTGACCAGGATCAAGGTGCGCTCGCTCACTGCTGCTCGTTCTCCTCTTCATGGGGGTGCGGACGCCGGCGAGCCTAGCGACCGCTCTGCGCAGCGATGAGGTCGGCGGGAGTAAACCTACCGGCAGCTGCGCTGTGGCGCGGTCAGCTGCCGAGGCGCCGCACGGTCTCCTGACGCAGGTGCAACAGGTAGCTCCAGACCAGGACGAACAACAACCCCATCACGCCCAGCGCGGGATGGGCGAACCAACCCAGGACCATCGCCGTCTGCAATACCAGAGCCAAACTCAATCCCCACGGGCGCCCCTGGACGAAGGCCGCAACCACCATCGCCAGCGCGAGGGCCGTTGTGTACCAACCGGCCGGACTTCCCAACCCGCCACCGAACCGGCCGACGACCAATAACGCCAAGCCGACGACGATCGCCTCCATCATCAACGTGCCCGCGAAGACACCCCGCAACCCCCGCAGCGGATCCGGCCCGACCGCAGGGCCGCTCACCGCTTCTCCATGATCACTGCGGCTCACGGCCCAACAGGGTGCGCGCTTCGCCCGCCGTCACCACCGAGCCGGTGATCACTACGCCGGTTCCCGAGATGTAGTCCCCACCGGTATCGACCTCCTTGACCGACGCCACTGCGGCCTTGATCGCCTCTGGCAAGCGCGGCTGTACCTGTAACCGGTCCTCGCCGAGGACCTCCTGGGCCACCATGGCGAGTTCGTCGACGTCCATCGCCCGGGGCGAAATGTTCGCGGTGATCACGACCTCGTCGACCACCGGCTCGAGCTCAGCGAGAATGCCGCGGGCATCCTTATCGCGCAGCACCCCCACCACGGCGACCAGCCGGCGGAAGGCGAACTCCTCGTGCAGGGCGGCTGCCAGGGCGCGCGCGCCGTGCGGGTTGTGCGCGCTGTCGAGAAAGATTGACGGCGCAGTGTGCACGCGCTCCAGCCGCCCCGGCGCGCTCACCGCCGCGAACCCGTCCCGCACCGCGTCGACGTCCAGCGACCGGCCGATGCCCACTCCGAAGAACGCCTCGGCGGTGGCCAGCGCGAGCGCGGCGTTTCGCGCCTGATGCGCCCCGTGCAGCGGAAGAAAGACTTCGTCGTAGACCCCGCCGAGACCCTGCAGCTTCAGTTGCTGGCCGCCAACGGCGACGTCGCGGTGCAGCACCCCGAACTCCATGCCTTCCCTGGCCACGGCCGCGTCCACCTCGACGCTGCGGGCCAGAATGACCTTGGCGGCCGCCGGCGGCTGTTCGGCGAGCACCGCGACCGAGCCCGGCTTGATGATCCCGGCCTTCTCCTTGGCGATACCTCCGATATCGTCGCCGAGGTAGTCGAGGTGATCCAGCGCGATCGGGGTGATCGCCGCGACCGCCGCGTCGGCGACGTTGGTGGCATCCCAGCTGCCCCCCAACCCGACCTCCACCACCGCAACATCGACCGGCGCATCGGCGAAGGTGGCGAAGGCCATGGCGGTGAGCACCTCGAACTTACTCATCGCCGTCTGCGAACCGCCGTCGACCAGGGCGACCGACGCCGCGATGTCCTGGTACGCCTCGACGTAGCGCTGCGGGCTGATCGGTGCCCCGTCCACGCTGATCCGCTCGGTGACTTGCTGCAGGTGCGGGCTGGTGTAGCGGCCTACCCGCAGCCCGATCCGGGTGAGCAGCGCATCGAGCATCCGGGCGACCGAAGTCTTGCCGTTGGTGCCTGCGATGTGCAGCACTGGGTAAGAGTGCTGCGGCGAGCCCAACAGATCGACCAACGCCGCGATCCGGGTCAGCGACGGCTCGATCCGGGTCTCCGGCCAGCGCTGGTCCAGCTCGGCCTCAACCGCCAGCAGCGCCTCCGTATCGCTCTGCGCCACGTCCACTCAGATTCCTGACCAACCACCGTGCCAGGCACCCGAGTGACGAGCCGCTGGCGGAGCAGTTGTAGTCATGGATCGAGTCTACGGAGCCGCGCGAGCCACTCCGGCGGGCAGGCTCGACCGACAGACTCGGCCGGTCTGCCTGCTGGCGAGGGAATCGCGAAAGCCCAACGGCGGCCGACGCTCTACATCGGTCCGGCCTGATTCCTCCACCAGCTCAACAACGTTGCCGGATCATCACCCCGATAGGCGAAGGCCAGGATGTTCAGCTGTTCGTGAGTCCATATCAGGTACGGAAGGCCGGAAGATTTGCCCGTCGCGCAGGCCAACCGGCCTGTGGCGGTCCCGTTGGAGTAGGCGCCCTCACCGGCGAAATCTGGCGGCATGCTAAAGCAATCCGTACCGGGGGAGGTTTCATTATCATAGTTCGTGACCATCGCGGCGGCGTCAGGAAACTGGTAGTAAAAGACCTCAGGCGGGCCCTCTTCGGTATCACATAAAATCGCGGCCATCGGGAGGCTGATGAGATCATCGGAAATTTGCTCCGACGAAGGACGTGTGCAGCGGACCTGGGAAGCGGGCGGCACATTATCGAGCAGCGCCCGCTCTGCAGGGTTCGGAAACCCTAGCTGTTCGTTGAGAGCCGCAAAGATCGCTTCGGTAGAGGGACCGGCATCATCTTTCCACCAGTCACTAAGGGCTTGGGGATCGGTACCGACTGCGCGCACCAGTAAGCGCATCGGCTCGACGGTCCACTCCATGACCAGTTCACCCTGCTGTGCGGGAT
>JBOHHD010000416.1:0-13211 GCA_050700515.1 Pseudonocardiaceae bacterium | reverse complement strand
TCATATTTTCATAGTCCAACCCTTTTAAGGGGCCCGGTATACCGGGCCCCTTAAAAGGGTTGGACTATGAAAATATGAAAGGATAGGCTCGGCGTGCCAACCGAACCCAGCCCGAGCTCAGGGCCGGAGGGAGTGGCGGCCAATCGGCGTGACGGGCCCGACGTGCCGCGTCCGGACCTTCCCCAAGATGTGGACCCCACCGAGCTAGATCATGATGTTCGCAAGGAACTGCTGACGTTACCGAAAGGCCTCGCTGATCTCGTCGCGAACCATTTGGTAGCGGCCGGGCGCGTTGTGGACGATGATCCGGAGTTGGCTCTGGCACATGCCCGGTTTGCCCGCAGCCGGGGAAGCCGGGTTGCTGCGGTTCGAGAGGCGACCGGCGTCGCTGCTTATCACGCGGGGGAGTGGTCGGAGGCGCTGGCAGAGTTGCGTGCCGCGCGTCGGTTGGGTGGCGGACCGGGGCAGCTTGCGCTGCTCGCCGACTGCGAGCGGGCGCTGGGGCGCCCGGAGCGGGCACTGGAGATCGCGCGTAGTCCTGAGGCTGGGCGCCTCGGTATTGATGAGGCGATCGAGCTGCGCATCGTGGCTGCGGGTGCGCGGCGAGACCTTGGCCAGTTCGATGCCGCTGTCGTGGCGCTTCAAGGTCCTGACCTCGAAGCGGTCGGTTCACAACCATGGCGGGCTCGGCTGCGTTACGCATATGCGGATAATCTGGAAGCTGCGGGTCGCCAGCAGGACGCGATCCGGTGGTTCATCGCGGCTGCCGAAGCCGATGTGGAGGGTGGGACTGACGCCGCGGAGCGGGCCACACAGCTCAGTGACAAAACAGAGCCGGGGTGAGCGGGGGTGGACGGCTATGATGCCGTGTTGCTTGATCTTGACGGTACGGTGGTCCGAGGAACTATGGTCATGCCGGGAGCGCCGGAGGTAGTCCACGAGCTCCGTCAGAACGGTATGTTGATGCAGTTCGTCACCAACAATGCAGCGCGAGGTCCGGTGGAAGTGGCGGAGCACCTCACCGCGCTGGGTATCCGGACCGCTCCGGATGAAGTGCTCACCAGCGGTCAGGCCGCAGTGGCAGTGCTGACCGCCCAGTTGCCTGTTGGCGCCTCGGTTCTCGTGGTCGGCACGGAGGCATTGGCTGCTGCCGTGCGGGCGGCCGGACTTCGACCTGTGACGGAGGCAGGTGAGCATCCTGCTGCCGTTCTGCAAGGTCATTCACCGGATACCGGATGGGCTCGACTGGCCGAGGCATGCTTGGCAATTCGCGCTGGAGCGGTGTGGGTCGCTTGTAACATTGACCGCACGCTACCCACGGAGCGGGGTTTGTTGCCTGGCAACGGGGCCATGGTGGCTGCCCTGCGGGCCGCGACAGATCGCGAACCTGCGGTGGCAGGCAAACCGGCACGCTCCTTGCTTGACGCTGCGGTGAATCGCATCGGCGCGCGGCGAGCTCTGGTGGTCGGCGACCGATTGGACACCGACATCGCCGGAGCCTGTGCTGCCGGGTTGGACTCACTGCTCGTGCTCTCCGGTGTGGCCGATGCTATGGCGCTGCTGGCGGCGCCACCGGGACAACGCCCTGTGCACCTCGGAGCCGATCTCCGAGTGTTGCGTGGGTCCTCCGAGACCACCCGGATTCGAGGCCGGGCAGGGTGGCGGGCCGATTCGGACGGTAGCACTCTCGCCTTGCACGGTAACGGCACCATGGGGGATCCCTTGGATGCCTTGCGCACCCTGTGCGCCGCTTGGTGGGCGGAGCGAGACGGGCCTGTGCAGGTGCACGCCTGTGATGACAGTGCAGCCACCGCACTGGAGGCGGTGGGCGTGGACGCGGTCCGGTCGTGATGACCGAGCGGGCACCCCAGCCACCTTCTTCCCCTGCCGTCTGCATCGCCAGCGCTCTGGAGGGTTTGCAGGATCTCGATCAGCTGCCGGTCGTCGAGCACGTGGCGCGGTTCGATGCTGTGCACGAATCGCTCACCGCGGCTCTGTCCGGTATCGACGAGGTCTAGGTGGTGCGTAGGGCACGGCTCGACGCAGAGCTGGTGCGTAGAGGCTTGGCCCGATCCCGGGACCATGCCGCTGAGCTGGTCACCCAGGGACGGGTTCAGGTTCGGGGTGTCACCGCCACGAAGCCCGCTACCGGCGTCGACGCGGACACTCCCCTGTTGGTACGGACCGAACAGAAGGAGCTCCAGTGGGTATCGCGGGGCTCTCACAAGCTCCTTGGCGCGCTGGACGACCTGACCGGTGGCGGGCCGCTCGTGGCGGGTCGTCGATGCCTGGACGCCGGGGCGTCCACCGGTGGCTTCACCGATGTGCTCCTGCACCGCGGAGCCCGAGAGGTGGTGGCAGTCGACGTCGGCTACGGGCAACTCGCTTGGCGGCTACGCACCGACCAGCGGGTTCGGGTACATGATCGGAAAAATGTTCGAACGCTGGTGGCCGAGGACATCGGCGGCTCGGTCGAGCTGATCGTCGCTGACCTGTCATTCATCTCGCTACGTCTGGTGCTGCCTGCGCTGGTGGGCTGTATTGTCCCGGGCGGCGACCTGGTCCCCATGGTCAAGCCGCAGTTCGAGGTCGGTCGAGATCGGCTTGGTGCCGGTGGTGTGGTCCGCGATCCTGCGCTGCGTGCCCAAGCTGTGCTGAGCGTGGTGGCGACTGCGGTTAGCCTCGGGTTGGGGCTCGTTGATGTCACGGCGAGTCCACTTCCGGGACCAGCGGGCAACGTCGAATACTTCTTGTGGTTGCGTCGCGGTGTGGCCGAGTTGCGGCGCCCCGTCGAGGAACTGGTCCATGCCGCTGTGCAGAAGGGTCCACGATGAGCGCCGGACGTGAAGTGCTGCTTGTGCTGCACACCGCACATCCGGAGAACCTGCACACTGCGGCGGAGGTCGCTCGTCGGCTCGTCAAGGCGGACATGGTGATACGGGTGCTTGCCGAGGAGGTTGCGTTCCTCGACCCCGCAGTGCGGGATCGGGTGGTACCCACTGGACCGGACGCTGTTGCGGCGTTGGAGCTCGTCGTGGTGCTGGGCGGCGACGGCACCCTGCTGCGCAGTGCTGAACTGGCTCGGCCCCGCCGTATCCCGGTGCTCGGCGTCAATCTCGGCCGGATCGGGTTTCTCGCCGAGGCCGAGGCTGACTCCCTCGACGAGACGGTCAACGCCATCGTCGCTCGTGATTACCTTGTCGACGAGCGGATGACCGTCGACGTCACCGCGACGCTCAACGGCATACCGCTGGTCCGGACCTGGGCGCTCAACGAGGCCAGCGTCGAGAAGAGCCATCCGGAGCGAATCCTTGAGGTAGTGCTCGAGGTGGACCACCGGCCAGTTTCCGGTTTCGGTTGTGATGGGGTGTTGTGCGCCACCCCGACCGGCTCCACCGCCTACGCTTTCTCGGCAGGTGGACCGATCGTGTGGCCGGACGTCGATGCGCTGGTCGTGGTCCCCAGCAATGCGCACGCCTTGTTCGCCCGCCCCCTGGTGGTGTCTCCGGATTCCGTGGTGGCCGTGGAGACCGACCTGCACGGACGGCACAGCGCGGTGCTGTGTTGTGACGGGCGACGGCGGTTCACCCTGCCGGCAGGTGTCCGGGTCGAGGTGATCCGCGGGGCCACGCCGGTCCGGCTGGTGCGTCTGAACGATCGCCCTTTCACCGACCGGCTGGTGCGCAAGTTCGAATTACCGGTCCAGGGCTGGCGGGGCCCGTTCCAAGGTCGCTAGAGGCGGGCATCCCGGCAGGTACTGCTCCCGGCCGAACCGCGCTGGGATGACGTTGCGTCGGATGGGCGAGGGATGGGTTGACACGCTAGGGTGCGGCCGTGCTCACCGAGATGCGTATCGAGGGCATCGGTGTGATCGACGAGGCCACTCTGGACCTGCACGCCGGTCTCACTGTGATCACCGGGGAGACCGGTGCGGGCAAGACCATGGTGGTCACCGGCTTGCACCTGCTCAGCGGCGGCCGGGCCGATGCCTCCCGGGTCCGCAGCGGCGCCGACCGAGCCGTGGTAGAAGGTCGCTTCCGGCTCCCCGACGGCGGTCCGGGGGTCGCGCTTGCGGCCGAGGTGGGCGCCCGAATGGACGAGGACGGCTGCCTGATCGCCAGCCGCACCATTACGGTGGACGGCCGATCCAGGGCGCATCTGGGTGGCCGCGCGGTCCCGGCCGGTGTGCTCGCCGACCTGGCTGACGGCATGCTCGCGCTGCACGGCCAAAACGACCAGCTGCGGCTGCTTCGCACAGGCGAGCAGCGGGGTGTGTTGGATCGTTTCGCCGGTGACGCGGTCGCCAGGCCATTGGCCGCTTACCGTCGGATCCGCCAGGAGTGGCTTGGCTGCTGTGCCGAGCTCGCCGAGCGGCGAGCGCGACGCACCGAGCTCGCCAGAGAGGCAGACCTGCTCCGGCAGGGCCTCGCCGACATCACTGCCGTGGACCCACAGCCGTGGGAAGACGAAGCCTTGGTAACCGAGGCCCGTCGGCTTGCCGATGCCGACGAGCTGCGGGTCACCGCTGACTTTGCGCAGTCGGCGGTGAGCGGCGCCCCGGAATCAGACATGGACGAACTGGGTGCCCTCGGTCTGGTCGGTCAGGCCCGCCGCAGGCTGCAGAATGCGACGGACCCGGCGTTGCAAGCTTTGGTTCCCCGCCTGGCTGAGGCAGCCGCGTTGCTCGCCGATGTCGGTGCCGAGCTGGGTGCTTACCTGGAGGGTCTGGATGCTGATCCCGGTCGGTTGGAGCAGGTGTTCGCCCGGCAGGCTGAGCTCAAAGCTCTCACCCGTAAGTACGCCGCCGATGTGGAGGGGGTGCTGGCATGGGCGCAGGAGGCCCGTCGGCGCCTCCAGGGACTGGATGTCTCCGAAGAGGCCATTGAAGCGCTGGCAGCGCGGCGGGACGAGCTGGCGATCGAGCTGTCCGAGCACAGCGCTGCTCTCACCGCGGCCCGACGCGCAGCGGCGCAAGATCTTAGCGATGCCGTCACTGCGGAGCTTTCCGGCCTGGGCATGGGGCAGGCGCAGCTATCCTTCCTCGTCTCCTCGAACCTGGCGGGAGACGGCGACGTGGGTGGCCTTCTCGTCGGGGGTGCCCGGTTGCGAGCTGGCCCCGATGGCACTGATGAGGTGGAGTTACAGCTGGCCCCGCATCCAGGAGCGGGTCCCCTGCCGGTGCAGAAGGGAGCCTCCGGGGGAGAGCTGTCCCGGGTGATGCTGGCGTTGGAGGTGGTGCTGGCCGAGGCCGATCCGGTTCCCACGATGGTCTTCGACGAGGTAGACGCCGGGGTTGGCGGGCGGGCAGCGGTGGAGATCGGGCGACGCCTGGCCAGGCTCGCGCGCAGTCATCAGGTCGTGGTGGTCACTCACCTGCCTCAGGTCGCTGCCTACGCGGATCGGCATCTGATGGTGGACAAGGCCAGCCACGGCACCGAGACGACCCGCAGCGGGGTCCGGGAACTCGATGGTGAGGCCCGTATCGGGGAACTGGCCCGGATGCTCGCAGGACTGGACGACACCGAAACCGGCCGGGCGCATGCCCAGGAGCTGCTGGCCACCGCAGAGGCCGACAAGCGGCCGCGCCGCCGCAAGGCAGGCTGAGCCGAGGCCGTCACGACAGGCTTGTGGTGCCCGGAATCCCGGCGCGCCTTCGGCATCGGCGGGTAAGGCTTTGCCACCATCCGCAGCATGAAGATCTCCGCCGTGCTCGGCCACTCGCGTCGGGAGTTGCCCGGCGTGACCGGTCCAGCCAGGGTCGATCGCCGCTTCGCCGCGTTGCTGCGTCGAGTCGGCCCCGGTGACATCGCCGTGTTGGATCAGGTAGACCTCGACCGCAAGACCGCCGATGCGCTGGTGGCCGCGGCCGTGGCAGGAGTGGTCAATGCGGCCCCCTCGATCTCGGGCCGCTTCCCCAACCTGGGGCCAGAGATCCTCGTCGCGGCGGGTATCACCCTGATCGACGGGGTCGGCCCCGCTGCGTTGCGGATTAAGGACGGCACCCGGCTGCGGCTCTATCAGGGTGTAGTGCACTCCGGGGACAAGGAGCTCACCCGCGGTACCGAGCAGACCGCGAACTCGATCGCCGATCTGATGATCGAGGCCAAGTCCGGGTTGTCCACCCAGCTCGAAGCCTTCTCCGCAAACATCATCGAGTTTCTTCGTCACGAGCATTCCTTGATCATCGACGGGGTCGGCGTACCCGATGTCGATGTTCCGATCCGTGGCCGGGAGGTGGTGGTGGTCGCCGCCGGCTACGACCACGGCACCGATCTGGCCGCACTCAAGCGCTTCATCCGTGAGTGCCAGCCGGTGCTGGTCGGCGTCGAGGCGGGAGCCGACGCGTTGCACGCAGCCGGGTACCGGGCGCACCTCATCGTCGGCGACCCGGACCACATCGAGACCGAGACACTCAAGGGCGGCGCCGAGGTCGTCGTGCCGGCCACTCCCGATGGCTATGCTCCCGGGCTGGAGCGGATTCAAGACCTCGGGATCGGTGCGGTCACTTTCCCTGCGGTGAGCAACCCCGAAGATCTCGCTCTCCTGCTGGCCGAGGCGCACGACGCCGCGTTGGTGATCACGGTCGGCTTTCAGGCCACCCTGGATGAGTTCCTCGACAGAGGTCGATCGGGTTCCAACCCCTCCACGTTCCTCACCCGGCTGCGGCTGGGCAGCAAGTTGGTCGACGCCCACGCCGTGGCTGCGCTCTATCGCAGCCGAGTGACCGCGGGCGCAGTGTTCGTCATGGTGGCATCGGTGCTCCTGGCGGTGGTCGCCGTGCTGCTGGTCGCGGGCGAAGGTGGCGCGTATGCCACCTTTCTCCGCGACACCTGGAAGGATGTCGTCTCCTGGGCCAATGGGCTGTAGTAGGCCCCCGGTCCTCGGTGTTACCGTGAAGCTCCGTGGTCGGCGGCGTGCCGCCAGCCGCAGTGCACACCGGTCACCGATCCAGAAGGCCGGTCCGGACCACGGGAGATGCCAAGGTGGCGCACATCCGCCCGACCAGATACTTGTTCGTCACGGGGGGCGTCGCCTCCTCGCTGGGTAAGGGACTTACCGCGTCCAGCCTCGGCCAGCTGCTGACCGCCCGCGGGCTACGGGTGACCATGCAGAAATTGGACCCGTATCTCAACGTCGACCCCGGAACGATGAATCCGTTCCAGCACGGCGAGGTGTTCGTCACCGAGGACGGCGCTGAGACCGATCTGGACATCGGACACTACGAGCGGTTTCTGGATCGAGACCTCAGCCGCAACGCCAACGTCACCACCGGCCAGATCTACTCGGCGGTCATCGCCAAGGAACGGCGAGGAGAATATCTCGGGGACACCGTCCAGGTGATTCCGCACATCACTGACGAGATCAAGTCGCGGATCCTGGCGATGTCCGAACTCGGCAGTGACGGCCGCTCGGCGGACGTGGTGATCACGGAGATCGGCGGCACGGTTGGGGACATCGAGTCACTGCCCTTCCTGGAGGCGGCCCGCCAGCTACGGCATGACGTCGGTCGGGACAACTGTTTCTTTCTGCACGTGTCGCTGGTGCCTTACCTCGCTCCTTCCGGCGAGCTGAAGACCAAGCCGACTCAGCATTCGGTGGCCACCTTGCGCAGTATCGGTATCCAGCCCGACGCTTTGGTCTGCCGCGCCGATCGGGAGATCCCGGCCGGGCTGAAACGGAAGATCGCTTTGATGTCCGATGTGGACACCGACGGGGTGGTTGCGGCGCCGGACGCACCGTCCATTTACGACATTCCCAAGGTGCTGCACTCCGAGGGCCTCGATGCCTACGTGGTACGCCGCCTCGGTCTTCCGTTCCGGGACGTGGACTGGACCGTGTGGGGGGACCTGCTCGATCGTGTGCATGCGCCGAAGGAGACGGTACGGATCGCTCTGGTGGGCAAGTACGTGAATCTGCCGGATGCTTATCTGTCGGTGACCGAGGCGTTGCGCGCGGGAGGGTTCGCACATCGGGCCAGGGTCGAGATCAGCTGGGTTGCCTCGGACACCTGTGAAACCCCGTCGGGGGCGGAAGCCACATTGCAGGGCGTCGATGGGGTGTTGGTACCCGGCGGCTTCGGGGTGCGCGGCATCGAGGGCAAGATCGGGGCCATTCACTATGCCCGCACCCGTGGCATACCCGTCCTGGGATTGTGCCTGGGCCTGCAGTGCATGGTGATCGAGGTGGCCCGAAATCTCGCCGGGCTCGACGGTGCCGGCTCGACCGAGTTCGACGAGGCCAGCTCGCACGCGGTGATATCGAGCATGCCTGATCAGGCTGATGTCATGGCCGGTCAGGCAGACATGGGAGGCACGATGCGGCTGGGTGCCTACCCCGCGTCGCTGGTGAAGGACTCCTTGGTGGCCAGGGCATATGGAGTCACCGAGGTTTCCGAACGGCACCGACATCGTTATGAGGTGAACAACGCCTATCGTGACAAACTTGCCGCGGCTGGACTGGTGGTCAGTGGAACTTCTCCGGACGGCCACCTCGTCGAATTCGTCGAGCTGGCCGGTGTCATTCACCCATTTTTCGTCGGTACCCAGGCTCATCCTGAGCTCATGAGCAGACCCACCCGCCCGCACCCCCTGTTCGTCGCATTCATCGGAGCGGCGTTGCACTATGAAGCCACGGCGAACCGGTTGCCCGTGGGACTGCCGGCGGCGCTGCGATGAGCGTGCCCCACGTGTTCCCCGTCTCCGACAGCGACACGATGTATGTCGGCCGGATTCTCGCGTTGCGGCGGGACGAGGTGGTCATGCCGGGTGGGCGGACTGCCGTGCGCGAGGTGATCGAACACCCTGGGGCTGTCGCTGTCGTGGCGTTGGACGACGACGGCACAGTGGTGATGATCGACCAGTATCGCCATCCGGTGGGCCGGCGATTGCGTGAGCTGCCTGCGGGCTTGCTCGATATGGCCGGGGAGGATCCGTGGATGACGGCTCAGCGGGAGCTGGTGGAGGAGATCGGCTGCACCGCGCGGGACTGGTCGGTGCTTGTCGACGTGGTGTCCTCGGCCGGATTCAGTGACGAGGCGGTACGGGTGTTTCTCGCCCGCGGGCTCGTCGAGGTCGGTCGCCCCACTGGTCAAGACGACGAGGAGGCCGATCTGGAGGTGGTTCGGTTGTCATTGGTCGAGGCCGTGCGCCAGGTGCTGATCGGGGAGATCGCCAACGCAGCGGCTGTCTCCGGTCTGCTCGCCACGCACGCGGTGCTGACCGGCCTTGCCCGGCCGCGACCGGTCGACTCGCCATGGCCGGATCGCCCGCGGCGTTTCGCTGCCCGCCGCGGCTGAGTGCAGGCGACCTACCTCAGTCTCTGAGTTGTCGGCCCTGGCCGTCGATGCCACCCTGGGTGAGGATCAAGATGCCGTCGATGATGCTCCAGATGATCCCGACCCACATCAGTGATAGGCACAGTTGCGCTACCGCCATCCCGTTATGGCCGGTATAGAATCGGCCAATCCCAAAGGGAAGCAGTATCTGCAGCAGACCGGCTGCCAGCTTCGACTTGTCGGACAGCGGCCGGTTGAATTCGTGACCGTAAAGCGGTGAATACCTGGTCCGACGGGCAGGAAAGCCACCTGACTGTGCCTGAAACATCGGGGCCTGGAAGATCGGGTGCGGAGACGGAGGTGGCGGGCGATAGTGTGGGGCGGGCAGGTCGACGAACAGCGCGTCGAGTTCGGTTGCTATGCGTGCGGCGACCGCATGGTCCACCCGTTGGGTGTATTCGTCCAGATCCAAATGCCCGGTGGACAGATGCTCACCCAATGCCTTGATCGCGGCCTCGCGCTCCGCGGTACCCACGCGGATCTGCCCGTCTGGTTGCTCGACCACAGCGTTACGATATCGCGGCGAGTCAACGGATCATGATGGCTCCCCGCGTCATCGAGTCCACTCCACCGGACCCGCGACAGCGTCCCATGCCTCACCGGGGCACCGAGCAGGAAGGCGCGCCGAGGTGAAGATCGGTGTCCCTCGGGAGCTGAAGGACCATGAGTACCGGGTTGCGATGACTCCCGCCGGGGTGCTCGAGCTGACCCGCTCCGGGCACGAGCCGCTGGTAGAGCGGGAGGCGGGCTTGGGCAGTGCGTTTCCGGACGAGGACTACCGGGCGGCGGGGGCCCGCATCGTGCCGACGGCCGACGAGGTGTGGGGCGAGGCCGAGCTGGTGCTCAAGGTGAAAGAGCCGTTGCCGGAGGAGTACCACCGGATGCGTAAGGGGCAGATCCTGTTCACCTATCTGCACTTGGCCGCATCGGCGGAGTGCACCTCGACGTTGGTCGAGGCGGGGATCACCGCGGTCGCCTACGAGACCGTGCAGTTGGCCGACGGCTCGCTCCCGCTGCTGGCCCCGATGAGCGAGGTCGCCGGGCGGATGGCTCCTCAGGTGGGGGCGCACTGTCTGGAACGGATGCAGGGCGGACGTGGGGTGCTGCTCGGCGGAGTGTCCGGGGTGCCCGCCGGCAAGGTGGCAGTGATCGGCGCCGGGGTGTCGGGAATGAATGCCGCCACCATCGCGCTCGGCTTGCAGGCCGAGGTGGTGGTACTGGATACCAACATCAACCGCTTGCGGCAGATCGATTCCATCTATCGGGGCCACCTGCAGACCATCGCCTCGAACGCCTATGAGGTCGAGAAGGCGTGTTTATGGGCGGACCTGGTGATCGGGGCGGTGCTGGTTCCCGGTGCCAAGGCACCCACATTGGTGAGCAACGAGTTGGTCGCCCGGATGCGTCCGGGCTCGGTGCTGGTCGACATCGCCATAGACCAGGGCGGTTGCTTCGTCGACTCCCGGCCGACCACGCATGCCGCCCCCACCTTCACCGTGCACGACTCGGTCTTCTACTGCGTGGCCAACATGCCCGGCGCGGTACCGCACACGTCCACCTACGCGCTGACCAACGTCACGTTGCCCTACGTCGGTGCGCTGGCCGACAAAGGACTGCGCCAGGCCGCATCCGACGACCCTTCACTGGCTCGGGGGATCAACGTGGTGGCAGGCTCCGTGGTGCTCCCGGAGGTCGCCCAGGCACATGGTCGTGAGTGTCTGCCGCTGGTCGAGGCCCTCGGATGAGTGCGGACTTGTGACCGGATCAGCCGTCGATGCTCCCGCCAGTGCCCCCGCACGGGAGGATGCCACTCTCCCGCCCCCGCTGGGGGCGGTGATTTCGGCCTACCTGGACCACCTTGCCGTTGAGCGTGGCACCTCGCCGAATACTCTCGATTCCTATGCCCGCGACCTGCGTCGCTACGGGGAGTACCTGACTGCGGGGGGCATCGTCGAACTTGCCTTGGTGGGGGAGGAACACGTGACAGGGTTCCTCGTGGCGTTGCGCGAAGGGACGGGAGGGCACCGTCCGTTGGCGCTGTCCTCGGCGGCCCGAGCGCTCGTCGCGGCCCGCGGGCTGCATCGGTTCGCTCACCGGGAGGGTCTGGTGGCGACCGATGTCGCCGTCGAAGTCCACCCCCCGAGCCCGGCGAAACGGCTTCCCAAGGCGCTTGCGGTGAACGATGTGCTGCGGCTGCTCGATGTCTTCTCGGCCGAAGAAGGTTTCCGTGCCCTGCGGGATCAGGCACTGCTGGAATTGCTGTACTCGACCGGTGCACGAATTTCCGAGGTGGTCGGGCTGGACCGGGACGACGTCGACGTCGCGGCCCGCACTGTGCTGTTGCGGGGCAAAGGGGGCAAACAGCGGCTCGTGCCGGTGGGCAGACCTGCCCTGATCGCATTGGATGCCTACCTCGTCCGCGGTCGCCCACCGTTGGCGGCACGAGGAAGAGGCATACCCGCGGTGTTTCTCAACGCGCGCGGAGCCCGGCTGTCCCGGCAGAGCGCCTGGGCTGTGCTGCGCGAGGCCGCCGATCGGGCCGGCATCGCCGGTGCGGTGTCACCGCACACCCTGCGGCACTCTTTCGCCACCCATCTGCTGGAGGGCGGTGCCGACGTGCGTGTCGTACAGGAACTGCTCGGGCACGCGTCGGTGACCACCACACAGGTCTACACGCTGGTGACGGTCGATACTCTGCGCGAGGTGTATGCCACCGCACACCCGCGGGCCCGCAGCTAAACTTCCGAGCGTTTTCACTAGCATGACCTTGATCCGCACGTTGACTCCGCACCCAGATATGCCCCTGATATGCACTGCTACCGAAAGCACTGGCCAGGCTCCCAACGGCGAGGCGCGTTGAAGGGCTTCCTCGAGGCCGAATAGGCTCGCCGCGGACCACGCCGTGTTCGAGAAGGGATCGGGGTTTCCATGTCCTCCTGGGCGTCCGCGCAGCAGCCGATGGCTGTGCCGACCCCTCCGATCCGGGACGACGAAGCCGTCGCCGACGACGGGGTCGATCCTGCCAGGCGCCCGACGCGCGCAGTGCCACAGCCACCTCCGCTGGATCGCCATGGACCGGCCAGGGTGATAGCGATCTGCAACCAGAAGGGCGGCGTCGGCAAGACAACGTCCACGATCAACCTCGGGGCCGCGTTGACGGAGTATGGGCGCCGGGTGCTGCTGGTCGACTTCGATCCCCAGGGCGCCCTTTCAGTGGGGCTGGGAATCCCCGCTCATCAACTCGAGCGCACTATTTACAACGTAATTATGGAACGCGGCGTGCCCGTGGAGGAGGTCGTGCAGCCGACCTCGGTGCCCGGGATGGACCTGTTGCCCAGCAACATCGACCTGTCCGCCGCGGAAGTGCAACTGGTCACCGAGGTTGGTCGCGAGCAGACTCTCGGTCGGACGCTGAGCCCACTCGTGCCGCACTACGACTTCATTCTGGTGGACTGTCAGCCGTCGCTGGGGCTGCTCACCATCAATGCCCTGGCGTGCGCGGATGGTGTGGTGATTCCGCTGGAGTGTGAGTTCTTCAGCCTTCGCGGGGTGGCCCTGCTCATCGACACCATCGAGAAGGTGCGAGAACGACTCAATCCTAAGCTGGAGATCACCGGGATTCTCGCCACGATGTATGACCCGCGTACCTTGCACGCCCGCGAGGTGATGGCTCGGGTCGTGGAGGCCTTCGGTGACGTCGTGTTCGACGCTGTGATCAATCGTACGGTCCGGTTCCCGGAGACGACCGTGGCCGGTGAGCCGATCACCCGGTGGGCGCCGAAGTCCACCGGAGCCAAGGCCTACCGTTCGCTGGCCCGTGAGGTGATCGCGCGATGAGTCGACGCTTCGCGCCCGTGAGTGGCGATGCGTGCCCGGG
>JBOHHD010000415.1:0-6133 GCA_050700515.1 Pseudonocardiaceae bacterium | reverse complement strand
CGCCGGCGCCGACCAGGCGCCGGCGGGCCCCTTCCCTATTTGATGATCTTGACGACGCGGCCCGCACCAACGGTGCGGCCACCCTCACGGATCGCGAACTTCAGGTTCTCATCCATCGCGATCGGCTGGATGAGCTCCACCTTCATCTCGGTGTTATCGCCCGGCATGACCATTTCGGTGCCCTCCGGAAGAGTTACGACACCGGTCACGTCGGTGGTACGGAAGTAGAACTGCGGGCGGTAATTATTGAAGAACGGTGTGTGCCGGCCACCCTCGTCCTTGGCCAGAATGTAGACCTGAGCCTCGAAATCAGTATGCGGAGTGTTGGTGCCGGGCTTGATGACAACCTGGCCGCGCTCCACGTCCTCACGCTTGATGCCGCGGAGCAGCAGCCCCACGTTGTCACCCGCGCGCCCTTCATCGAGCAGCTTGCGGAACATCTCGACGCCAGTGACGGTGGTCTTCATCGACTTCTCCTTGATGCCGATGATTTCCACCTCCTCGTTCACCTTGACGATGCCGCGCTCGATGCGCCCGGTCACCACGGTTCCGCGACCGGTGATGGTGAACACGTCCTCGATCGGCATGAGGAACGGCTTCTCGATCTCGCGTACCGGCTCCGGGACGTTTTCGTCCACCGCGTCCAACAGCTCCAGGAGCTTGTCGCCCCACTCCGTGTCGCCCTCCAGCGCCTTCAGCGCCGAAACTCGCACGATCGGGAGGTCATCGCCCGGGTACTCCTGACTGGAAAGCAGCTCCCGCACCTCGAGTTCGACGAGTTCCATGATTTCCTCGTCGTCGACCATGTCCGCCTTGTTCAGCGCAACGACGATGTAGGGCACACCGACCTGGCGTGCAAGCAGGACGTGCTCTCTGGTCTGCGGCATCGGGCCATCGGTCGCCGCCACCACCAGGATGGCACCGTCCATTTGAGCCGCACCGGTGATCATGTTCTTGATGTAGTCCGCGTGTCCCGGGCAGTCGACGTGAGCATAGTGCCGCTTCTCCGTCTGATACTCGACATGCGCGATCGAGATCGTGATGCCGCGCTGCTTCTCCTCGGGCGCCTTATCGATCTGATCGAACGCCGAGGCCTCATTGAGGTCCGGGTACTTGTCGTGCAGAACCTTGGTAATCGCCGCGGTAAGCGTGGTCTTGCCGTGGTCGATGTGACCGATGGTTCCGATATTGACGTGCGGCTTGGTCCGCTGGAACTTCGCCTTCGCCACTGCTGACCTCCTGGCCTGCCTGTTCTTAATGTCTGATGTGGATGAACGTCGAGGCTAGCGTGCCCTCCTCCACGCCCCGCCTCGCCTACCGGCAACTCACTCCATATGAGGCCATTGCTGGCCTCATCCTCGCCGCTGTCGTCGGGGAGGCAACCGGTCCACGCGGTCGGGTGTGTCGCCGTGTGCCCGCACTCTCCCGTTCGTTCCGGCGCGGACTTTACCCGCCGTGGCGGCGGGCTTTGCAACGGGCTCCCTCACTCACCCGTTGCCTTAGCGATGATCTCCTTGGACACGTTGGCCGGAACTTCGGCGTAGGAGTCGAACTGCATCGTGTACATCGCCCGCCCCTGAGTGCGTGACCGGAGGTCGCCGACGTAGCCGAACATCTCCGACAGCGGCACCAGTGCCTTGATGGCGCGAGAGCCACTGCGCTCCTCCATGTGCTGAATATGCCCTCGACGCGAGTTGAGGTCGCCGATGACATCACCCATGTAGTCCTCCGGCGTGGTCACCTCGACCGCCATCATCGGCTCCAGGATCACCGGGCTCGCCTTACGGGCCGCCTCCTTGAGCGCCATCGATCCGGCGATCTTGAAGGCCATCTCGGAGGAATCGACCTCGTGATAGGCGCCGTCCACCAGAGTGACCCGCAGACCGACCAACGGATAACCGGCGAGCACGCCGTACTGCATGGCGTCCTGCGCCCCGGCGTCCACCGAGGGGATGTACTCCCGGGGGATTCGCCCGCCGGTGACCTTGTTGTCGAACTCGTAGAGCGCACCGTCGGTGTTCTCCAGCGGTTCGAGCTTAATGATCACCCGAGCGAACTGACCGGAGCCACCGGTCTGCTTCCGATGGGTGTACTCGTGTTTCTCCACCGTCCTGCGGATCGTCTCGCGGTAGGCGACCTGCGGCTTACCGATGTTCGCCTCGACCTTGTAGTCACTGCGCATCCGGTTCACCAAAACCTCGAGGTGCAGCTCCCCCATCCCCGCGATGATCGTTTGACCGGTCTCGTCGTCCTGCTTGACCTGGAAGGTGGGGTCCTCCTCGGCCAGCTTCTGGATGGCGATACCCAGCTTCTCCTGGTCGCTCTTGGTCTTCGGCTCGATGGCCACCTGGATGACCGGCTCAGGAAAGGTCATCGACTCCAGGATGACAGGGGCCTGGGGATCGCACAGGGTGTCACCGGTGGTCGTCTCTTTCAGACCGATCATCGCGTAGATATGGCCCGCGCGGGCCTCGTCGACCGGGTTCTCCTTGTTGGAGTGCATCTGGAAGAGCTTGCCGATGCGCTCTTTGCGGTCCTTGGTGGAGTTGATCACCTGGGAGCCCGCGGCGACCCGTCCGGAGTACACCCGGACGTAGGTCAGTTTCCCGAAGAACGGGTGCGCGGCAATCTTGAATGCCAGCGCAGAGAACGGCTCATCGGTAGCGGGCAGGCGAGTGACAAGCGTCACGCCGTCCGGCAGTGTCCCTTGCATCGGAGGAACATCCAGCGGCGAGGGCAGATAGTCGATCACCGCGTCCAGCATCGGCTGAACGCCCTTGTTCTTGAACGCCGAGCCGCACAACACCGGATATGCCCGGCTGTTCACGGTGAGCGTCCGGATACCCGACTTGATCTGTTCGACGGTGAGCTCCTCGCCGCCGAGGTAGATCTCCATCAGCTCGTCGTCGGCCTCGGCAACGGCCTCCAGCAACTGCTCCCGATACTCGCTCGCAGCCTCGACCAGGTCGGCCGGGATCTCCTCGATGGTGTAGTCCTCGCCCTTCTGGACTTCCCCGCGCCAGGTCAACGCCCGCATTTCGATCAGGTCGATGACACCTTGGAAGTCGGCCTCAGAACCGATGGGCAACTGGATGACCAGCGGAGTTGCCCCGAGCCGCTCACGGATGGTGCGCACGGTGAAGTAGAAGTCCGCGCCCAGCTTGTCCATCTTGTTGACAAAGCAGATGCGGGGGACGTTGTACTTGTCGGCCTGGCGCCACACCGTCTCCGACTGGGGTTCGACGCCCTCCTTGCCGTCGAACACCGCCACGGCGCCGTCGAGCACGCGCAACGAGCGCTCCACTTCGACGGTGAAGTCGACGTGCCCGGGAGTATCGATGATGTTGATCTGGTGGTCGTTCCAGAAGGTGGTCGTCGCGGCGGAGGTGATGGTGATACCGCGCTTCTGTTCCTCCTCCATCCAGTCCATCGTGGCGGCGCCGTCGTGGACTTCACCGATCTTGTAGTTGATCCCGGTGTAGAACAGGACCCGCTCGGTGGTGGTGGTCTTGCCCGCGTCGATATGCGCCATGATCCCGATATTGCGGACCCGAGCGAGATCGGTCAGCACCTCACGTGCCACGAGAATTCATCCCTAGCTATCTGTTGAAAACGGCTCGATTGCGTTGGGTTCATCACCAACGATAGTGTGCGAATGCCTTGTTCGACTCGGCCATCTTATGCGTGTCCTCACGACGCTTGACACTCGCCCCGAGGCCGTTACTGGCATCCAGCAATTCATTCATCAGACGGTCCATCATAGTCTTCTCCCGCCGTTGCCGGGAGAACGTGACCAACCAGCGGAGCGCCAGAGTCGTCGAGCGCACCGCCCGTACCTCGACGGGCACCTGATAGGTGGCGCCACCGACTCGGCGGCTCTTCACCTCGATCGCCGGCTTGACATTGTCAAGTGCGCGCTTGAGCGTCACGACGGGATCGGTACCGGTCTTTTCCTTGCAGCCCTCCAGTGCCCGATACACGATCTTCTCGGCCACCGACCGCTTACCCTGGACGAGCACCTTGTTGACCAGCTGGGTGACCAGCGGTGACCCGTAGACCGGATCGGAGTGCAACGGACGCTTCGGGGGCGGACCCTTGCGGGGCATCAGCTCTTCTCCTTCTTCGCACCATAGCGGCTGCGGGCCTGTTTGCGACCCTTCACGCCCTGGGTGTCCAACGATCCACGGATAATCTTGTAGCGAACTCCGGGAAGGTCCTTCACCCGGCCGCCTCGCACAAGAACGATGGAGTGCTCCTGGAGGTTGTGGCCCTCACCCGGAATGTAAGCGGTGACCTCGACCTGACTGGTGAGCCGGACGCGAGCAACCTTGCGCAGTGCCGAGTTCGGCTTCTTCGGGGTCGTTGTGTACACGCGGGTGCACACACCGCGCCGCTGCGGGCTCCCCTTGAGCGCTGCAGTCTTGGTCTTCGAGACCTTGTCCTCGCGGCCCTTGCGGACCAGCTGCTGGATGGTAGGCATGGACCAGCTTTCTCCGTCTTCACCTATCGTGCTCTGGCTTGGTGGGCGCTTTTCGGTCTTCTCGTGCGGTCGCCGTGGTGCAGGTCGGCAGTAATGCTGGCCGGCAGTGGGCGCTGCGCGACCGGACCGACCCCATACCCCCCGTATCCCGCGGTCGGGAGTGTCGGGTGTTTGTCCACCCGATCACCGGAAGGTACGGTCCCGTGAGGAGCCGGGCGACATCGGCGCGAGCCCGAATGAGAAAAGTTCCGGAGAACCCGCCTCACAGTAGTGCGCCGCCAACAGGCACGGGGAGCGACCCGACCGGAGTCGGGCGCTGTGACTAGGATACCTGGTGTCCACCGAGGGTCAAAACGGCCCCCTGTATCCCGCTCGCGTATCCCTGACCGCGCCGCGTAGAAGGACTTGAAATGCCGGGACCGCTGGCCGGACTGCGCGTCATTGAGCTCGCGGGCCTGGGGCCAGGTCCCCATGCGGCGATGCTGCTGGCCGACCTCGGGGCTGACGTGGTTCGGGTGGAGCGACCCCGCGGGGGCCTGAAAGTGGGCAGTGCGACCCGTGACCAGATGCTCCGCAACCGGCGCTCAGTGGCCGCTGATCTGAAGGACCCGACCGACCGGGAGACCGTATTGGCGCTGGTGGACCACGCCGACGTGCTGATCGAGGGGTTGCGACCCGGCGTCACCGAGCGCCTCGGCGTCGGCCCGGCCGACTGTCACGCGCGCAATCCACGACTGGTCTACGCCCGGATGACCGGCTGGGGCCAGGATGGCCCACTGGCCCGTCGCGCCGGGCACGACATCAACTACATCGCGCTGTCCGGTGTGCTGCATGCTGTCGGTGACGCCGCTGGCAAGCCGGTACCGCCGCTGAACCTGGTGGGCGATTTCGGTGGCGGCTCGATGTTCCTCGTCGTCGGGGTGCTTGCTGCTCTGTGGGAGCGGGAGCGCTCCGGCACGGGCCAGGTCGTCGATGCCGCCATGGTGGACGGGGTGAGTGTGCTGGCGCAGATGTGTTGGTCGCTACGCGCTGCGGGGCTGTGGAGCGACCGGCGAGCGGACAATCTGCTCGACTCGGGCGCCCCGTTCTATGACACCTATACCTGCGCCGACGGCCGCTTCGTCGCCGTCGGCGCGTTGGAACCGCAGTTCTACGCGGCGCTGCTGGAAGGCCTCGGCCTCACCGATGAGGAACTGCCCGCGCAGCTGGACCGGGCCGGATGGCCACTGCTGCGCGAACGTTTCACGCGGTGCTTCGCCAGCCGCACCCGTGATGAATGGGTGGCGGTATTCGAGGGCAGCGATGCCTGTGTGGCGCCGGTGCTGTCCTTCAGCGAGGTGCCCGAACACCCGCACATCACGGCGCGCGGCACCCTGATCGAGCTCGAAGGTGTGCCGCAGGCCGCCCCGGCCCCACGCTTCTCCCGCACCCAACCCGATCCGCCGACCCCACCGAGACCTCCAGGCGCGGACACCGCCGCAGTACTCGCCGATTGGGTGGGTAGCTCTGGAAGAGCTACCCACCCAATCGATCAGCGGAAGTCGCGACCGAAGTCGTAGTCGTCCAGCGGAACCGCCGCTCCGGTGCCGGTACCGAAGACATCGGGCGAATAGTAACCGTCGTCGTAGGATGGGATCGCGTACGCTGCGGCCC
>JBOHHD010000414.1:0-1611 GCA_050700515.1 Pseudonocardiaceae bacterium | reverse complement strand
GCGCTACGCCCTGCACGGCGAAGCAGCGCGGGAGTTCCTGCTCGAGATCGCCAACGACTTCCGCAGCGAAGGCGATCACTGACTCGTCATGAAGGTTGTGGGGGTCAGTGAACAGCCTAGGCGGCCTAGGCGTTCGTGCGGATCCGGATCACGCTTCTGTCCACCTGGGTAACTTCACGGATGAGCCGCAAACATGGTTGGCGCCAGCGAGGATGACGACGGGGAGAATCCGTGCGAAGACCGCTGCTAACGTCTGCGGCGGAACTGCGGTCAGAAGGTCGTCGAGGCCCCTCTGGTTGGAACGGCAGGCAGCAGTGAACCGCTCCTCCATCAGAGCCGGGGCAGTTCAGTTCATTTCGGCTATGGACAATATCAGCGGTGATACGCCGGGTGACCTGGGGGCTGCGCAGCTTTCTGGCAGTATTCGCCGACTACCACTCAGCCCACCTCGGCCATGAAGTGAAGAAAGGACTCCGCTAAAAAATCAAGAATGGGGCACCTCTGGTGCGGCCAGGCTCGGCTACTGAATGTGCGGGAGCACGTTGGCAACTACTCAGTAGCCAGTATCGCCGAAGGATCCTCAACGTGCTCCGGTCATCCGCTTGGTGGACCTAACGTGTCAGCATAAGAACCACACCGTGCTGGTTGAGGGACCGGAGATCATGATCCGCCCTGTTGGTGCTCGTCGTCCAGTGGCAGGTGGTACCCGGTGAACCCGACCACGATCATCACCGGGTTGACGCCGTGGCAGGTTAGGGAGCTGGCTTGCAGCGTCTACAGCGCGCGCCACCTCCACGCGCCGGACGCTACTCATCGAAGATCACGAGGCTAGGCCTCTCCACCTGGCCAGCGCCAAGCGCCGATGCTGGGCCTTGCACGGTAACTGGCCACCCGAACCAACCAGCACATGAGCCACGATCGGATGCACAGGTCACACCCGTCGTGGCAGAAGAGTGTGTTCAGAGCATGGTTGGTCGCTATCACGGGGTGCTGGGTGTAGCAGGCGGTGCCGTCAGGTCCGGCTCTACCGCATCCGGTTCCTGTCGCGGCGGGCGTGGACGCAGGCGTATGTCGGCGTATACAACTTCAGGATGTGTGCTGGCAGTCCGTGCCGCGAGGTCCTCGAAATAGACCCAGAAGTGCAGTTGGTGTGTTTGCCGCTCCGCATAGACGTACGGAGCCAGGGCATCCCAGAGGCGCACGATCGGCGTGCCATAGGCACCGATGATCAGGTCCTGACCGATCATGCCGTGCGCGACGAGCTTTCCGAGGTCGTCGAAAAACAGCCCGATGGTCTTCGTGTGGGTGCGCGCCGAAACGGGCAAGCCGTGAATGCCGCAATCGACCGCGTGCTCCTCAGCCAGCTTGGTCAGTACGTATTTCTGTGCTTCGAACCACTCGGTGCTGCGCGACTCCTTGAAGGCGTCGAGGACCACTGGCAGGTGATTCCCACCGCTTGCCAAGCGGATTTGCCACAAGGTTAGGCGTATGGAAAAGACGAGCGCGGTGAGGGAGATAGCCAGGGTGGCCAGGCTCAGCACCATGGTCGCGTCCACGGTGCGAGGCTAGGACGCGGGACCCCTCGCCCGCAAGACAGGCCCACTCCGGCAG
>JBOHHD010000413.1:0-4211 GCA_050700515.1 Pseudonocardiaceae bacterium | reverse complement strand
GGTGCGGCGTTGCTATGGTTGGGCGCCGAATCGGTGTCCGGCGCCGTGCTGGTGGCCGACAGCATCGGCTTGGACGACGCGCTCGACGCTGCGGAGCTGGTGGTCACCGGTGAGGGCAGCTTCGACTGGCAGTCGTTGCGGGGCAAGTTGGTCACCACCCTTGCCGAAGGCGCCGCCCGGCGCGGGGGGCCCTGCATCGTGCTGGCCGGCCAGGTGTCGGTTGGCCGGCGGGAGGCGGCTGCGGCGGGGGTAGCTGCCACCTATGCCGCCGCTGAGCTGGTCGGCTCGGTTGAGGCCGCACTCGCTGATCCCGCCGGTACGCTGGAAGCGATCGCCGAGCACGCCGCCCGGCAGTGGGGCGGCCATTGAGCGCCCAGTGTGACACCATGGAGCTTGTGACACCATGGACCTAAGGGAATCACCCGTCGGTCTCGGGTGTTGCCCACGTGCAACGAAGATGTCCGTGCCGAGTGCCGATCCCAGGGAGAGTCATGACTGTCGAGAACATTGCCGACCCCGACGTCGCCACGCACGGTGTCGAGCTGACCGAGGCCGCCGCTGTGAAGGCGAAGGCGCTGCTCGATCAAGAGGGCCGGACCGACATGCATCTGCGCATCGCGGTGCAACCGGGTGGCTGCGCCGGGCTGCGTTATCAGCTCTTCTTCGACGAGCGCACACTCGATGGTGACGCCAAGCGGGACTTCAACGGCCTCGCCGTGGTGGTGGACCGGATGAGCACCCCCTACCTACAGGGCGCGGTGATCGATTTCGTCGACACCATCGAGAAGCAGGGCTTCACCATCGACAACCCGAACGCAGGCGGCTCCTGTGCCTGTGGAGACTCCTTCAACTGAGCCTGATCTTCGGCAGCCGAGGGTTGCAGGAGCTGCGGCCCTCCGGATTTCGAGCCAAGCGGTCAGGTCACCGGTAAGACCTCGAAGTCGGGATGATCGGCTGTGATAACACGTAGTTGCTTGTCGCTGGAGTCGGGTCCCCTACCGTCGAAATAATAGGCCGACCTCCACCTTTCATCGCTACGGATACGCTCGCAGCACCGGCTATTTTCTCCTCGCCGGTGAGTTCGCGACTCCGGAATGCTTCAGTAGTGAGCAGACACAGTCCCCTCTTCTAGTGGCCGTCACCTACGCTGGAGCTCATTCCCCACGGAACTAAGGTTCACGGCACCGACAGGGCGGGAAAGCGGGAAGGACACGGTCATGGCGGACGCATCAGGCGGTGGGTACGTGAGTCCGGGTGGTGAGTTCAGCCGCGACATGCGCTACATCCCTACTCGCATCACTGCCGACGGCCGGGACGGGTATCCGGTCGAGCCCGGGCGGTATCGGCTCGTAGTCAGCCGGGCCTGCCCCTGGGCGAATCGCGCGATCATCGTCCGGCGGCTCCTCGGTCTGGAGGACGTGCTGTCGATGGGCATCGCTGGACCGACCCACGACGAACGCAGTTGGACCTTCGACCTGGACCCGGCCGGCCGCGACCCGGTGCTGGGCATCGAACGGCTGCAGGATGCGTATTTCGCCCGCATCCCCGGCTACGACAAGGGCATTACCGTCCCGGCGATGGTGGACATCGCTACTGGGCAGGTCGTCACCAACGACTTCTCGCAGATCACCCTCGATCTGTCCACCCAGTGGAGCGCCTACCAGCGGCCGGGCGCGCCCGACCTGTACCCGGAGCAGCGCCGTCAAGAGATCGAGCAGGTCAACAAGCTGGTCTTCGCCGATGTCAACAACGGTGTCTATCGGGCCGGATTCGCCGGCAGCCAGGACGCTTACGACAAGGCCTACACCCGGCTGTTCAACCGCCTCGACTGGTTGTCGCAGCGGTTGGAGAACCAGCGCTACCTCGTCGGCGAGGCAATCACCGAGGCGGACATCCGGCTGTTCACCACGCTCGTCCGATTCGACCCGGTCTACCACGGCCACTTCAAATGCAACCGCAGCAAACTCACCGAAATGCCGATCCTGTGGGCCTATGCCCGCGATCTGTTCCAGACCCCCGGCTTCGGCGACACCATCGACTTCGACCACATCAAGCGGCACTATTACCAGGTCCACCGTGACATCAATCCGACCGGCATCGTCCCCGCTGGACCAGATCTCGATGGCTGGCTCACCGCACACCATCGGGAAGCGCTCGGCAGCCGACCATTCGGCACCGGAACATCGCCACCCCCACCGCCGTCCTCCGAGGCCGTTCCCGCCGATCACACCCCACTCGCCGCCTAGTTGGTCAGGTGTTCTGATTGCGCGGGCGGGTGATGAGGTGCGCCGCAGCCCGCCAGCCGAGGAGGAGCAACGCCAGGCTCGCGGCAGCGATCAACGCGAAGGTCGGCGGCAAGCGGTGGGTGAACGCCGCGCGTACACCGAGGCCGATAATGACGACGCTGGCCCACACCACCGCCCCGGTCGGCAGCCGCAACGATGCGCGCCACACCCGAATCACCAACCATCCGATGAAGAGCCCGAGCAAGAACGGCGTCGCTGTGGTCAGCACCCCGAACGCACCCACCCCCTCAGCATGGGAGCTACGTCCTACGGCGGCGAATATCAAAACCGCCAGTACATCGGCTCCGGCGGCGAGCGTCACGGTCGTTGGGCGGATGGTCTGGAGGGTCACGCCAGCAGCCTATGCCGATTGGCCCCTGGTCCGACTGGCCGGACTGCGTACTGCGGACACCGTCAGCCCATTCAGGTTTGGTGCACGATGGTGTCCTGCAGGGCGGTGCGGAAGTCGATGACAGCGGGCACGGTGTTCCAGGGTATGAGCCTGTCGTCCAGCTGAGCGAATTCGGTGAGGATTCGTCCGGACCCGGTGCCGAGCCCGATCCTTGGTTTAATGATCTGGTCTTGCGGCTCACTGCCGGGTGAGACGATCTCGATGACAGCTCGGATCGTGCCAGGTGGGTATCTGGTCGGGTAGGTGCCGGCGAACTCTCGCTCGACGACTGCGAGGTCAGGCATCGTCGACCAGCCACCCGGCACCCACAGGCTCCCTCCCTCACACCGGTTCGTCCCACTGGCAGCTTCCCACGATCTCCGCTTCCTGAACGAGCTCAGGTGCTGTCGGGTGGCATGTGGAAAGTGAACATCCGATCGGCGTGGATACGCGCATAGACGGGGCCGGAGTTGAGGAATTGCTCCCATTGTGGTCCATAGCGGGGGACGTAGACCTCAAGCAGGGTCTGTCGCAGTTCTGCTTCGGCGTCGCTGCGGAAGTCGATGGGTACGGCGCGACCGTGGACGGTGACCGCGAGCTCCTCTCCGGGCAGGTGAGTCGCGCTGACGTGTGGTCGATTCTTAATGTGACGAAAACGCACTGAATCCGGTGACGAACCAAAGTGGAAGGCACCGCGAAAGAAGATGCCGTCCACCGGTCCGACGATCGGTCGCCCATCGGCGGTGACGGTAGCCAGGGCCAGCAGGCACATGCCGGTCAGACGGTCGGCGACTTGGTCGGCGCGCAGACGCCGCTGTGGAGTGATGATGCTGAGCAGGTGTGGCCCGGCAGTGGTGTAGCTACGATCGAGCAGGGCCTGCAGCGCGGCGAGGTCAGCCGGTGTCTCGTGCACGTGCACAGTGAAGCAGGCACCGGGTAGTTCTGGGTGTCTCGGCACGATCAGGCGGGGCGACGGGTTCCACCTGGCTATCGCCGGCAATGGCGAGCTCGGCTCGGGCGAGGTAGCCACCCCGGCCACGTCGGAAGCCGCTGGACAGGTCCGCAATCACGACTCGGAAGCTCTCGGCCGCACGCTGATAGTCGCTCAGAATGGTCAAATTCCGCATACGAGCGTATCGATCTCGATACGCTCGTATAGAACCGCATGCGACACGTGCAAAGGAGATAGTGGCGGTTGCCTTCAAAGACCCTGAAACATACGATTTCTTCAACTTCCTGACCCTGTTCTTCGGCGCGTGGTTCGGTGTCATCCCGCTGGTGCTCAAGGAATTCGGCGCGGAGCCGTGGCGCCTGGCCATAACGCTGTACCTGCCTGCGCCCTTCGACATGATCGCCTCTGTCGGCGCGGTCTTGGCGATGCTGGGCGTAGCCTGCGGCGAAACCGCACCGGCAGACCACCCGGGGATCTCCGACAACGTGATCCGGGTTACCGGCGGCGAGGTGCGCGGCCTGGTGGACGGGCCGGTCCGCCGGTTTGCGGGGATACCCTTCGCCGCGCCACCGGTCGGCCCGCG